>DUTL01000180.1 GCA_012842105.1 Candidatus Fermentithermobacillaceae bacterium
CCCGTCCAAAACCGTACCCCAGGGGATTTCTGCGCTGCTTTCTTTGAACCTAAACGAAAGCATGAAAGAGAATCTCAAGAAGGCAGGCAAGGCAGTGCGCAGTGTCAAGACCGGAGAGGTGACTTTTGCGGCCAGGAACGGTAAATTCGGAAAACACGTAATGCGCGAGGGAGATATTATCGGCCTGGTAGACGGCAAGGTGGAAGCGGTAGGGCAGGACTCCGGAGAAGTGCTGGAAAAAATAGTCGCTAGAATGGTAGGCAAGAATGACGCTGTGGTGACGGTGTATTATGGGCAAGACATTGATACATCAGTAGCTGAAAGCTTGCCTGGCATGCTGGAAAGCCATCTCGCCGGCGATTGTGAGATTGAGGTTTATCGCGGCGGCCAGCCCTTATATTATTACATCGTGTCAGTGGAATAATGTCACGGCGCCTGTCTCTGCAAGATGATGTAAGGTACGTAAAAGGTGTGGGCCCCAAAAGGGCAAAGGTGCTCGAATCTTTGGGAGTCAAGACTGTACAGGAATTGCTTGACTATATACCTTTCAGGATCGACGATTTTTCCCGGGTTCGGAGACTGAAGCACCTGGAACCGGGAGAAAAGGTGACAATAGCGGGCAAGGTGATCTCGGTTACAGTCATTCCCAGTATTCGAGGACGGGCTTTGCGCGTTGGCGTATCAGACGGAACCGGGACTTGCTACCTTATGTGGTACAACATGCTGTATCTTTCAAGACGATTTTACCCGGGGCTTCAGATTGTGGCTTCCGGAAAAGTTGAATGGCGCCGCCAGAGTTGGGAAATTGCACATCCACTATGGGAAGAAACCGGAGATATGCCTGCAGAAGGGTTTATTGTGCCAATCTACCACAGCAAAGCAAGCCTTAACTCTTCAATGATTTCCAGGATCGTCCTTCAGGCTTTGAGCACTTATGGCCATCTGATACACGAGAGCTTGCCCGTCGATATTGCCGGCAGGCACGGGCTACTAAATCAGAAGCAGGCCTATGCCGGCATTCACTGTCCTTCCGATGCTGAAATGTGGGAGAAGGCCAGGAGAACATTTGCTTTTAGGGAAATCTTCTTTCTGCAGTTCGCATTGCTTCTGATGAGAAGCCAGAACCAGAGCGCGAAACCGGTGACGCCATACAGGCAGTTTGGCCTGCCTCAAGCATTCGTTGATGGCTTGCCTTTTGAGCCTACAGAAGCTCAAGAGCGGGCCATACAAGAAGTCCGGGAGGATCTATCCTCGGGAAAAACCATGAACCGCCTGATCCAAGGAGATGTTGGAAGCGGAAAGACCGTGGTAGCCATTTGGTCCCTTTTGGCAGCAGTTGACAATGGATATCAAGGTGCGTTGCTTGCGCCGACTGAAGTCCTGGCAAGGCAGCACATGCAGACAGTAAAAGAACTTGCAGGAGATATGGTTAGAACCGGATTTCTATCGGGAAGTCAAAGCGCACAGGATAAGCGGCTGTCTCTTAGGCTGCTTGCTGAGGGTTCAATCGACATACTGATTGGCACCCATGCCATGATAGAACCTGATGTAAAGTGGGCGCGGCTTGGGTTGGTGGTAACCGACGAACAACACAGATTTGGCGTGAAACAGCGCTTAAGCCTTTCCTATGATACTTTTGCACCTCACATGCTTGTGATGAGCGCTACTCCAATACCAAGATCCCTGGCCCTTACCCTTTTCGGGGACCTGGATCTGTCTATGATAGATGAACTGCCCTACGGCAGAAAACCGGTACATACACAGGTACTTGAAGAGCGTTTGAGGGGCCTGGCTTACGGAAGGGTGAAGAAGGAAGTGGCCATGGGTTACCAGGCCTACGTGGTCTGTCCTCTGATACGAGAAGGGAAATCCGGGCGGAAATCTGCCCAGCAAGTGTTCAGAGAACTTAAGGCGGGTTACCTGAAGGATGTTAAAATAGGGCTTGCTCATGGGGATATGCCCAGGGACAAGCTTGCCAAAGAAATGCAGGATTTTGCTGAGGGCAAGACACAAGTGTTGGTAGCTACTACAGTTATTGAAGTTGGCGTTGATGTTAAGAACGCCAGTTGCATTGTGATTGAAGGCGCTGAGTCTTTCGGGCTGGCGACCTTGCACCAGCTCAGGGGCCGGGTTGGAAGGGGACATAAGCAGTCATACTGTTTTATGATTCCCTCGGGGGAATCCGGCGATTCTCCGGCAAGGCTCAAAGCCCTTGAAAGCATACACGACGGTTTCTCAGTTGCAGAACTGGATCTCCGCCAGAGAGGCCCTGGGCAGTTCTTCGGCTTGAGGCAACACGGGTTAAGCGATATCAACATAGAAGATCTGGGGGTCACTGAAGAAACCTTATATGCAGCCAGGCAAGAAGCGAAGAACCTTGTCAAGGCAGTTGAAAAAAGCAAGCAAGCACCGCCCGAATTGTCACCGCTGTTTGGCCAAATCAATCAAAGGTTTGGAAACCTGCTAAGGCATGCACGGTCGAGATAATTAGCTTACCCTTTGAATGCCTGATTAACCCCATCTGGTAAAAATAATTTTTCAATTTTGAAAAGTTATGTCATCTTAAGATCTATTTGTATTTCCACAGTTAGAGATACCTTTCTACTCACGAGTTCAAGTTTACTTAACCTGTTACGCCATAACATACCAGCATATAAGAGTTACAGGTGAACATAATAAATCATGAAAAGGAGGTGAGCAGTGAATGGGTTCAGGACAGCGTAGAAACATCGCAGTGGTACCACAGGCCCGGCCCGCGTTGGATGCCTTTAGGAATGAAGTAGCCAACGAATTGGGAATTCAGCCTCCTGGTGATTACTGGGGAGATATCCCATCCAGGACTTGTGGGGCAGTTGGTGGCCACATGGTAAGGCGAATGATAGAGTTTGCCCAGCATAACCTCGCTCAGGGAAGATTCCCAGCAGGTGCGCAGCAACCGAAACTTCAGTAAACAATTGAATAGCAGGTAGGGAGATAAACGTTGGGGCAACCTGATAGGTTGCCCCTTCTGGAATTTACTGCAAATAGTCTAGCATTTCATCTTCACTTATAGCCGGCTGGGATGCTTTGTTAATGGCGCTTGCCAGTAGCTTGGACATTTCCAAAATTTGCATATCTACATCCTTATGAGTTACAAGCAGATCCATTAAGTCTTCGGACAGAAACTCTTGCACTGAACCAAGAGTCGGCCTGGCATGTGGGTTGAACTTGGAAAAATAGTCTGTAAGAACGTCAATGGCGATTGAAGCGCCTGATACAACTGTGGGAACCCCAATTGCAACCACAGGCACTCCCAAACTCTCGCGGTTCAGGCCAGGCCGTTTGTTTCCTACCCCTGAACCCGGTTGTATGCCTGTATCCGCGATCTGGATGGTTGAAAACAACCTCGAAGGTGACCGCGCTGCAAGGGCGTCTACTGTGATTATGAGTTCGGGCTTAATCTGGTCCGCAATGCCCTTTACGATATCCACTGTTTCCATCCCGGTTATCCCTAATACACCGGGAGACACTGCAGCAACAGGATACAAACGTTGGCCCAGATCCTGAGAAATATACTCTCTGATATGCCGTGTAACCATAAGTTGAGAGACCACCCGAGGCCCAAGCGCGTCGGGGGTTGCCTGCCAGTTTCCCAGGCCCACTATGAGCACGTCATTTTGCTTTGGAAGCCCTGCCAGTTCTGAAAGTTCCCTGGCTATTATTTGAGCTACGTTCTTGAGGAGTGTTCTGTTTCTGTATTTCAACTCGGGGCATTCAAGGGTGAAGTACCGGCCCGGCGGTTTGCCAACCTGGTTTGCTGCATACGGAGTAGATACTTGTACCCTGGTAATCTCTATTCCGTTTATGTGTTCCTGAGAGCTTTCGAGCCCTGGGACTTCACCTGTCCGTTCCCTTACCATGGCTGCACGTTCTACGGCAAGATCGGTCCTATCCCAATTTGACCAACGCATCGTCATCACCTATCTGCTGAGATTTGATTTTATATCCTAGTGCTATACTACCCAGGGAATAACAAGGTCTATGTAAGGTCGCTGCAAAACAACGCTGCTGGAAAACAAACGGCTTGGAGGTGGTAGATTGAAAATTTTGCCTCTGATCATTGCAGGACTTGCAGGCGGGTCCATGGCGCTTCAGGGAGTTCTAAATTCCATTCTTGGCCAGAAAATAGGCGAGATAGAAGCTACGTTTATTGTTCACGCCATAGCTACGGCACTGCTTGGAATTATCCTTGTCTCAGGAATCACCCATGGAAACATTGGAAACATCGGTTCCACGCCTTGGTTTGGGTTTCTTGGCGGCCCTTTAAGTGTTATTATCGTATGGGGAGTGCTTACCAGTATTGGTAAGGTGGGTGCTGCTCCGGCAACCACTGCCATACTCTCTGTACAGATTCTCACTGCACTGGCTCTTGATTACTTTGGAGTTACAGGCCAGAAGGCGCACATAGGCAGAGCTAGAATAGTAGGGGCTCTGGTGTTTGTGGCAGGAGCTTATCTCTTACTCAGGGAACAGACATAAGTTAAATTGTGCAAGCGGTTAGAGTTGGCATCAGGAGGTAGGTTTTAAAAAAATGCCGCTTCATTTTCGGAAGCGGCATTGGGAGAGGAGAAACCGGAGGAAGAGCCTGTAAGGGGCAATCTCTCGACTGCGCCCTGACTCTCCTTAGGTACTATGGACAAAATATTTCCGAATTATACATTGATGAAGGGCCAAATCAGAGTTTCCGGCTTTACCGCAAGATAGGAGGTTTGTTTCTTGTTGGCTGCAGTATATCCTGGAAGTTTCGATCCAATAACCAACGGGCATTTGGATATCATTAAACGGAGTTGCCGTTGTTTCGACAAATTGTATGTAGCCGTATTTGAAAACCAGGCCAAAGAACCTTTGTTTACCGTGGAGGAACGGGTAAGTATGATCAGCGAAGAGTGCCAGGATTTACCGAATGTTGAAGTTACGTCTTCCAGGGGCCTTCTGGTGGATTTTGCCAGGGTAAATGGAATACAGGTGCTGGTTAAAGGGTTAAGGGCGGTGTCTGACTTCGACTATGAGTTCAAAATGGCTTTGATGAACAAGAAACTTGCCCCTGAAATCGAAACGGTGTTTATGATGACATCGTTGCAGTATCTTTATCTTAGTTCAAGTTTGGTGAAAGAAGTGGCTGTATATGGCGGCTGTGTTAAGAGCCTGGTTCCTCCAAGGGTTGAACGGAAACTAGTAAGTAAATTGCACAAATCGGTATAGGATGGATTTATGTGACCAACACAATTTAGGGGGCTCAAATAATGGATGTGCTGAATTTGCTGGACCGGCTTGATACATATCTTCAAGAATGTTCACGTTTACCTTTGGTTGGGAAGATAATTGTAGACGAAGATGAGGTATTTGACCTGATTGATACGCTTCAGGCTGCCGTTCCTCAGGAATTTGAACGTGCTAGCTGGGTTTTGAAAGAACGAGAACAGATACTCCAGGAAGCCCGGAAAGAGGCTCAGGAGATGATCAGAGACGCTCAGGGCCAGATAGCGGCGCGGGCGTCTGAACATGTGATAGCCAGGGAAGCCAGGGTTCAAGCAGAGCAACTTGTGTCTCAAGCTCAATCAGTGGCAGGGGAAATACATCTCGGAGCCCGTGAGTATGCAGACGATTTAATGAAAACCGTTGAGGAACTGTTGTCGGAAATGCTTGAGAGAGTGAGAGACAATCGACGGGAACTGGGCGTTCGTGAACCCCAGGGGCCTGATGCCCTGCAGTCAGGGCTTGACAATCAGGAATATGGGGAAGACGCGGAAGAGCCTGATGACAAAGACAGATGGGATGACAACGGGGATGGCAACGAAGCCGCTTATCCCCGCAAGCCGCTATGGGACACAGGCAGAGGTTAGTGTTTCCGGTATTTGCTCAAAGTGTGTTTCAGAGTATGGCCGGCACCAAAAGCCAGTGACGTTAAGAACATAACCACAACCCATGACAGGCATGTTTTGGTAGCAGCTCCAAGGCTGTGGAACCAGGTTGCCGTGCCGTGCACCGGTTCAAACGCCGGCAGTGCCCATTTGTGCTCATTGAACTTCATGAGCAGTACAGTGTATGCCCCGGCGAAGACTGATTGGCCTAACCTGGCAATGGAGTAGGGCCAGATTGACAGGCCTGACGGTTGTATTACCGCAGCTACTTGAGCATGAACGGACAATCCGCTCCACGCGATTATTCCGCCACATACTGCCACTTTGGCGATTAGGGGAGCATCTGCTTGGCTGGCAAGGGAAGTGGCGATGGTTATCTCAAAAAGGCCGCTTACAACTGATTGGTGCAAGGCTTTAGGCAATAGGGCCTCAGGCAGGGCTTTGGAGAGAATCAGTGAAAGATACCCGGTGGCCCTGAGCAGGGTAAGTATTTCGAATATCACTGAGAAAAGCACAATGAAGCCAAGGATTAGCAAGAGAGTGTCAAGGGAACGTTTGACGGCTTCCCCGAGGAGCTCTCCGAAAGCTTTGCCAGATTCCTGCTGCGCCTTTCGCATGGCCCGAAACGCCCTCGCAAACATCGAACCAGGTTCGTCGCGTTTCGGCGGCGGGCTTTGGTCTTTTCCCATGCGCCAGAACCGCATAGCTAACCCCACGGTTAGGGCGGACAGGTAATGCGCTGATATTATTATTGCAGCAATGTCTGTTCTTTTGAACATTCCAACTGCAACAGCGCCTGTCATGAATAGGGGATCTGATGTATTGCAGAAGCACATAAGTCTTTCAGCTTCAGTCTTGGTTGCCAGGTTGTCGTCTTTGAGCCTGGCAGAAAGCGCTGCGCCAAGAGGATACCCTGAAGCTATTCCCATGGCCAATGCAAAGGCGCCGGTGCCGGGAACATTGAACAAAGGCCTCATGAGCGGTTCCATTAAGACCCCCACGAAGTGGACCACACCCATTCCCATTAGGAGCTCAGCGGCGATGAAAAAGGGCAAGAGCGCCGGCAAGACTACATTCCACCAGACAGCCAAGCCTCTTTCAGCCGCTTTGAAAGAAGGCTCAGGAAAGAGTATCATAGAAGCTGCAATCAATACTACCATAAGAGCGGGAATAAGAGAGATGAGGGCGTCTTTTCGCGATTTCCATAGTGTGATGCAACCAAGCAAAGCGATAGCTAGGGTGATTGCAAGGTAACCGTTCATATGGGATAGCCTCCTTCATTCACCATAAATCTATATGGATGAACAGAGAGGGGTATTCGAGTTTGGCCAAAGAAAGAGATTTCAGCTGGATGAAACGAGTTGGCCTTGCCACGATATGTGTGGCCCTGGTCTGTGCTTTGCATTATGTGCCTTCAGGGTATCTTGTGATTTCCCCGGGCCCGGTCATTGAGCTTTCCAGGGTTGTGGAAATAGAAGACTACCCGGCAACAGGCTCCTCTTTCTATATGGTTTCAGTGATGGCAAGGGATGCCAGCGTCACAGAGTTTATCAGGGCAGCGCTAGATCGCAACCTGGATCTTTGGTCGAAACGGAAGGTTTTTGGCGAGAGAAGTGTGGAAGAGTACATGGACGCTAACCGTGAGTTGATGAAAGGGAGCCAGGTGACTGCAACTTATGTTGCCCTAAGTATCCAGGGGATATCTGTGCCTTTCCAGGGCCCGTTCCCGGTCAACGCAACAATAAGGCCAGGACAGGTTGCGGGCCCGTCTGCAGGGCTTGTATTTGCTCTTGAAATCATAACCAGGATGGACCACGACATGATCATGGGACGCAAGATTGCAGGTACCGGTATTCTCGAATCTGATGGCAGGGTACTACCGGTAGGAGGAGTGGCGCAAAAAACAATAGCCTGCAGGGAAGAGGGCGTAGAGATCTTTGTGGTGCCCAGGCAGAACCTTGATGAGGCCCTGCGCTTTGCAGGGGACATGAAAGTTTATGGTGTAGATACAGTTGAGGAAGCAGTCAGAGTACTTTCAGCAGGAAGCAATTCTTGACACTTTGTTCTGTATGTGGATATAATCCCTTTGTGCCGATGGAGGGTTAGAGTTTGAAGATAAACGTTTCTGATATTATCGAACAGCCTGGCGCCAGCATTCCGTTTTCTGAGACGGGCAGTATAGAACCGCTTGCAGACGGTAACGAAGATATTATGCTGCCTGCTCCTTTTACAGTGGAAGGCGTTGCCACTTCTACCGGTGAAGGAGTATATGTTCAAGCCAATGTAAAAGGAACTGTGCGCCTTACATGTTCCAGATGCCTGAGCAGTTTTGACTTGATGGTTGAGTTTGATTGCGAGGGCAGGTTTGTCAGTGATCCTGATGTTCCAATGTCTGACGAGGAAGATGATATTGAATCATTTGCACTGGTTGGCGAGTATTGTGTGCTTGATGATATGGTACAGCATGAACTTCTTCTCAACATTCCCATGAAGCCATTGTGCAAGCCAGAATGCAAAGGGTTTTGTGAGGTTTGCGGGGCTAATCTGAATGAGGAACCGTGTCAGTGTGATGCGCCTGGAACCCAGGCCACACTGTTCGGCAGAAAACTTTTGGAAGCTTTAGAAGAAAGGGGCAAGGATAATGGCAGTTCCAAAGAGGAGGACCTCCAGGTCTAAGCGAGATATGAGGAGAGCTTCCGCCTGGAAGAGAAGGCTTTCGGCTCCCAATTTGACAGAGTGCCCGAGATGCCACTCGTTGATTATGCCACACAGGGTTTGTCCTGATTGCGGGCATTACAAGGGGCAGGAAGTCATCAAAGTGAAGCAGCAGTAACCGCTTGTCACGAAAACGCGTTTAAAACTCCGAATATCTCGGAGTTTTTTTATTGCAAAAGCTTGTTGCCAACATTCCCCGGAGTTTGTATACTTGACATTAGGATGAAGGTATTAGTATCTGGTGCTAATAACGTCAAAGGTGAATGTAAATGGCATACGATCCTAAGCAGCGGAGAGAGCAACTGAAGGAGATTCTTACTATTAACCCGTTCCTGCCAGACCGGCGGCTGGCCCGTCATTTTGACGTAAGCGTACAGACTGTACGCCTTGACAGGCTTGCTCTCGGTATTCCAGGCCAGAGGACTCGCACCAAAGAAGTGGCAGAGAGAGTCTATGAAAAGGTTCGGGCAATGGGGCAACTTGAAGTTGTGGGAGAACTAATAGATCTTGAACTGGGGAAATCGGCAATCTCGATTATGGAAGTAACACCCGAAATGGCGTTTCAACGTACAGGAATTACAAGAAGCCAGTATATTTTTGCTCAAGCTGATTCCCTTGCCATCTGTGTCATCGATGCTGAAAACGTGGTTACAGGAATAGCTAACCTGAAGTTCAAGCGGCAGGCCGGGGTGGGTGAGAAACTAATCGCCAAAGCACAGGTTATTAGGGAAAAAGGAAGCAAGTCCGTTGTACTTGTGGAAACCCGTTCTCGGGGTGAACTTGTGTTTAGAGGCAAGTTTCTGGTTTTTGCGTTAGATGAGAGGAGAGACCAGGATTGAATACCGGGGCAAGGGCGAGAAGTGCCATTGTAGCTGTGGATCTCATGGGAGGCGACCATTCCCCTGATGCAGTAATAGAGGGATGTCTCAAAGCTCTGGAAAAAGGCACGGCGATTTTGGCCCTGGGAGACGCTCCAGCCGTTGCCCGTCTTCGAAGCCAGGGCGATTACCCAAACCTGCAGACCGTCGAGTGCAGCCAGGTAATCACTCCGGACGACCCACCGGTAAGAGCTATCAGGCACAAGAGGGATTCAACTATTGTAAAGGGCCTGAGTGCTGTCAAGAATGGAGATGCAGGGGCATTTGTCTCTGCAGGATCTACCGGGGCGCTTGTTGCAGGCGGAGTATTGATCATGAAGCGGGCAAAGGGAGTGGACCGTCCTTGCCTTGGGATTGTATTGCCTTCACAAAATAAGCGAGGCGTGCTTTTTGTGGATCTGGGCGCGTCATCTGATGTGCGTTCTGAGACTTTGGTTGAATTTGGATTAATGGGCAAAATATATGCCGAATGCGTACTTGGGTGGCATGAACCCAAAGTAGGTTTGCTTAATATCGGAACTGAGAAAGAAAAGGGCAACATGGTTGCCAGGAAAGCATACAAGCTGATGCAGGATGCTCCCCTCAATTTTGCAGGCAATATTGAGGCTCGGGATGTGTTTTTCGGCAAAGCGGATGTAATCGTGACAGATGGATTCACAGGTAATGTGTTTCTGAAGACTTGTGAGGGAACGGTGTTGTTCCAGTTAGATGTAATAAGGGAGCAGGTTCAAAGCAGCATATTGTCTAAGCTGGGAGCGGTTCTGATGAAGCCCGCATTTCGTAAGGTCAACGAGATTCTTGATTACTCTGCTTACGGAGGCGCTCCAATGCTCGGGCTGGAAGGTTGCCTGGTGAAATGTCATGGCTCTTCCGGGGCTGTGGCTATTGCCAATGGCATAGAACAGGCGCTCAGGTTCTTGTCAAATGACGTAGCCTCGATCATTTCCGATACTCTATCAAAGGCCCATAGGGAGGGCGAGTCATGAAAACTCCTGTTTCCGTTGTTATCGAGTCTGTGGGAGCCTATATTCCCCCTAAGGTGTTATCAAATGCTGACCTGGAGAAGATTGTTGATACGTCTGATCAATGGATATTTGGCAGAACGGGGATTAGAGAGCGTCGCATTGTTGCAGAAGGAATGAGCACATCTGACATGGCAATTGAAGCTGCGCTTTCATGCCTGGCGTCATCCAAGGTTCCGGCCGCGGAAATTGACTTGATTATCGTAGCGTCTGCAAGCCCTGATTACGCTTTTCCGTCTACTGCATGCATTGTTCAGCATGCCATATTGGCAAGGACAGCTGCGGCTTTTGACATGGAAATCGGTTGTACAGGGTTTATCTATGCCCTGGCAACAGGCGCACAGTTTATTAGTGCGGGTGTATATAGAAATGTTATGGTGATAGGCGCCGAGACCCTGTCCAGGTTTGTGGACTGGACCGACAGAAATACATGTGTCTTATTTGGAGATGGAGCAGGTGCTGCCCTGCTTACACAGGGCCCTGCCGGCGAGGGTATTCTTGCTTTCCACCTTGGGGCTGATGGTTCCCAATGGAATCTGCTGTCATTGCCTGCTGGCATGGCAAGATTGCCTGCAAGCGAGCAAACGCTGAAAAAGGGATTGCACTACATACATATGGAAGGCAGAGCAGTATTTAAGTTTGCAGTAAAAGCTATGGATGTGTCGCTGAAAGCATTGCTCGACAAACTAGGCAAAACTGCGGGAGATATCGATCTTTTGATACCACATCAAGCCAACAGCAGGATAATTGACTCTGCGTGCCAGAGGTTCAACATACCCAGGGAAAAGATAATGATGAATATCGACAAGTACGGGAACACATCGTCGGCATCAATTGCTATTGCACTGTATGAGGCTTACTCCGAAGGCCGCATCAAGAAAGGCGATCTGGTTGTCCTCGTTGGATTTGGAGCCGGCTTGAGCTGGGGTTCGCTTGCAATCCGGTGGTGACAAAACAGTTTCTGCCATGGGCCGAAAGGCGGACGGTTTGTGATCTTAGCAGATTGAGAAGGAGGTACGTAACATGGCTCCGGTGAAAATTGTTACCGACAGTGCCCAGGATTTTGAACCTGAGTTTTTAGAGAACCTGGGAATAACGGTTGTTCCCTTGAATGTGCATTTTGGCGACGAATCGTTTAAGGATGGTTACGAACTGCGTGGAAAAATGTTTTATGAGAAACTTGAGTCTTCAGCACATATTGCACGGACATCTCAACCCTCGCCGTGGGAGTTTGAGCAAGCTTTTGCCCGTTTGAGTAAAGACGGTTCACCTGTGGTGGCAATTACTCTGTCTTCAGCTCTAAGCGGCACTTATCAATCAGCAACCATTGCCAGACAAGCCCTTCCCGGCAGGCAAATTGCCGTAATTGACTCTAAGTGTGCTTCGGGAATGTACGGCATGATAGCCATCTTAGCCCAAGAAATGTCTGCTGCAGGAAAAGCTTTTGATGAGATTGTTGCTTCCGTAAACCGGATGTGTGAAAATGCCGTCACTGTGTTTTGCGTCGACACCCTTGATTACCTTGCGAGAAACGGCAGGATTGGGAGGGCGCAGCATTTTCTGGGTACTCTCCTCAATATGAAGCCTGTGCTGTCTCTTGACAAAGACGGCTATGTTACGGCTGTAGAAAGGGTTCGGGGCAAGGAGAGGGTGATACCCAGAATGGTACAGCTCGTCAAAGAGCGTATAGGTGAAGGAGAAGATGTCTATCTTTGTGTTTCAGATGCCAATGCTCCTAAGGAAGCTGCTGTGCTTAAGCAGCAAGCACGAGAGGCGTTTTCAGTCAAGAGGTTTTTCGAGACTGAAATAGGGGCAATCATAGGTACTCATACCGGGCCGGGCACACTTGCTTTATTGGCCATTCCTGTTTGATGTTATGTACGGGGGTGTTTGAATTGGCCAGGGTTGCCTGGGTATTTCCGGGGCAGGGCTCCCAATTTCCCGGAATGGGTAAACAGCTTTATGACAGTTATCCCGTTGCCAGGGAGATATTTGAACGGGCAGACAGGGTTATGGGCTTTAAATTCTCACGCGTCATTTTCCAGGGCGCAGCTGACGAGCTTACGCTGACCTGTAACGCCCAACCCGCTATTCTCATTGTGAGTGTTGCCTGTGCCATGGTTTTGAAATCTTATGGGTTTAGGCCTGGCATGACGGCAGGCCTCAGCCTGGGTGAATACAGTGCGCTTGTTGTGGCAGGCAGCTTAACTTTGGAGGACGCTGTGGTTCTTACCCGCAAACGGGGTAAGTACATGCAGGACGCATGTCCTCCCGGAAAAGGAAGCATGGCTGCCATCACCGGTATGGCTTTCGCTGAGGTGGAAGCCATATGTTTTGAATCTTCCAGGCACGGAGTCGTCACAGGGGCCAATTACAATTGCCCGGGACAAACGGTAATCTCAGGGGAGAAAAAAGCTGTAGATGATGCCTGCCGAAAAGCCCGGGAAAGGGGCGGCAGGGCCATTGCTCTCCCTGTCAGCGCTGCTTTTCACTGTGCTCTCATGGAGCCTGCAGCCCTCAGGCTGGAACGTGAACTTGGCAGGGTACGTGTGCAGCCTCCTTCGGTGCCTGTTTACACCAATGTTACCGGCAGAAGAATATTTACATCCGAGGAAATCAAGCAATCCCTTGCCGAGCAGGTAACAGCCCCTGTCCTATGGCAAGTTGCCGTTGAAAACATGATCAGAGACGGTGCGTCATTATTTGTTGAGGTTGGCCCGGGCAAGGCGCTTACAGGGTTTGGGCGAAGAATTGATCCGGGGATTCCTTTTGTGCAGTTTGGTTCGCCCGGAGATCTCGCCAATTTGCTTGATTTTCACAGGGAGGCTTAGTTAGAATGATGCTCGATCGTCCTGTAGCGCTCATAACAGGAGCGTCTCGAGGTATAGGGAGGGCTTGCGCAGTAGAGCTGGCAAGAAACGGGTTTGATATTGCCGTCAATTATGCCAGGGATGAAGCCGGGGCCTTAGACACTGTAGAACTGGTTCAACAAGCAGGGGGCCGGGCTGCGGCGCTTCAGTGTGACGTATCAGTCCATGAGGCCGCCAGGGAACTTGTCCGCCTCAGTGAGGAGCGAGTTGGGCCAATTGAAGTGTTGGTTGGGAATGCAGGAATAACCAGGGATGCACTTCTCATTCGAATGAGTGAAGATGATTGGGACCAAGTTTTGGACACCAACTTGAAGGGGGTATACAACGTCACAAGATGGGCTGTAAGGCCTATGGCCCGGAGGCGAAGGGGGAGAATAGTCAACATCTCCTCGGTTGTAGCTTTCAAAGGTAACCTGGGGCAAGCAAACTATGCAGCAGCCAAGGCCGGAATGATTGGCTTTACAATAAGCCTTTCCAAGGAGATTTGCAGGTATGGAATTACTGCAAATGTAGTGGCACCCGGATACATATCCACAGATATGACAAAGGACTTGCCCTCAGATGTCAAAGAAGCGCTTACGCGACAGATACCCATGGGCAGGCCGGGGACTCCCGCTGAAGTGGCACATGCGGTTGCGTTTCTTTCATCGCCACAGGCAGCGTATATTACAGGACAGGTTCTGCCTGTTGACGGGGGCATGTCTTCCGGATTCATTTCATAGGGCTATTGACAAGGAGGTGAATTGGCATGGCAGATAACATGATATTTGAGAAGGTAAAGAAGATCATAGTCGATCAACTTGGCGTAGAAGAGTCTTTGGTTACCCTGGAAGCTTCGTTCATTGATGACCTGGGCGCCGATTCTCTTGAAATTGTTGATCTAATAATGGCTTTCGAAGGCGAGTTTGGAATTACCATATCTGACGAGGATGCAGAGAATATGTCTACAGTGCAGGATGCAGTAGACTATTTGGGGGAGCACACCAAACAATAGGTGGCAGAAACAGGGCCCCATGACGTGGGCCCTGTCATATTTCTCATGTGTGAGACGGGGGTGGCCGCGATGGATGCAAGAAGACGAGTGGCTGTTACAGGAATGGGAGTCATAAGCCCTGTTGGGACAGGGCTGCCTGAATTCTGGAACAGCCTTGTCGAAGGGAAGTCAGGGATAAGGGAGATTACCAGATTTGATACGGCCGGCTTTCCGTCTAAAATTGCAGGTGAGGTAGACTTTGATCCTGGCCTGTATTTTGACAGGAGAGATGCCAGAAAGATGGACAGGTTCATCCAGATGGCATTGGCGTGTTCCCGCATGGCTGTGGAAGATGCCGGTGTTGCCGGATTCTTCGAACCTGAAAGGGCAGGAGTGATTATGGGGACGGGAATAGGAGGCATTGAAACGCTCACCGGGGAATATGACCGCTACCTGTCTATGGGGCCGGGGAGAGTTTCACCTTTTTTCATACCCATGATGATTGCAAACATGGCGTCGGGCCATGTATCAATAAACTTTGGGCTCAAAGGGCCCATAAGCACAGTGGCTACTGCCTGTGCTTCGGGTACCAATGCCATTGGAGAAGCCTTCAGGCTTATTCAGTTTGGCTATGCCGACGTAATGGTAGCAGGGGGGTCTGAAGCTTCAATAGTGCCATTGGCAATGGCCGGTTTTTGCAACATGAGGGCTTTATCGACCCGGAATGAACTTGTTTCAGGTGCGTGCCGGCCTTTCGATAAGAACCGGGACGGCTTTGTGATTGGAGAAGGCTCAGGAACAGTCATTCTTGAAGAACTTGAACACGCCATAGACAGACAGGCGAAGATATATGCCGAGGTAGTTGGATACGGCATGGCTTCTGATGCCTATCACATTACCGCCCCTGCACCTGAGGGGGAAGGGGCCCGGCGTGCCATGGAAGCTGCAATCAATGATGCCCGGTTATCGCCAGGCCAGGTAGATTACATAAACGCCCATGGCACTTCCACTCCATATAACGATGTTAACGAGACAAAGGCGATAAAAAGCGTTTTCGGTGACAGGGCTTATGAAGTGATGATTTCTTCTACCAAGTCAATGACCGGCCACTTGCTTGGTGCTGCCGGAGTAGTGGAGGCCATAGCGACTGTGCTGGCAATGGAGAAGCAAATAGTGCCACCCACAATAAACTATGAAGTGCCTGATCCCGAATGTGATCTTGATTATGTGCCCAACAGGGCCAGGCACGCAAAAGTGAAGGTGGCGTTAAAAAATTCATTTGGTTTTGGGGGTCAAAATGCTTGCCTTGTAATGAGAAAATACGACAATTGAGGGCGGTTTTCGATGATGCGGTAAACTCGCTTGAGCCTACGCTTCGAACCCAGGCTTTTACCCATATTTCCTATTCCAATGAACAAGGAGATACGGGTTCCTCCAATGAGAGGCTGGAGTTTCTGGGTGATGCGGTGATATCGTTAGCGGTTGGGCAGTATCTTTATGAGCATCACCCTCAAGTACTCGAAGGGGACCTTACCAGGATGAGGGCCAGTTTGGTCTCAGGAGCTTCCCTGGCTGCTCTTGCAAGAACAGTGCGATTGGGGCGGCATCTGATACTCGGACGCGGGGAGGAACTGACAGGGGGCCGCAAGCGCCCCCGGATTCTTGCAGGGGCCCTTGAAGCTTTGGTTGGAGCGTACTTTATTCAGCATGGCTGGGAGGCGTCGCACAGGTTGGTAGAAGATTTGCTGCTGGATACAGAACTCAAGGTTGTGCCTGTAGATCCCAAGACCTTGTTACAGGAAATCGTCCAAAGGCGCCCCGGGTCCAAATTAGAGTATGTGGTGCTCGATGTGACGGGCCCGGATCACATGCCGGAATATACAGTTGCTTGCGTCATTGACGGCAGGCACGTGTCTACAGGAAAAGGAGCGGCCAAGAAAGAGGCTGAGGAAGATGCCGCACGAAATTGGCTGGCCGGTAACGGGTACTCAGATAGCGTGCCTTACAACAAAAACCACCTTGCCGATGACGAGATTGGGAGATAAGAGGCGGTTGGGGTTGTTAATGTCTATGTAGACGGGCGATTTGCCGGTTAAGTGATACACTCTGGCCAGGTTAGCCGCTCCTTCAATGTTTACAAGCACAATGCTGCCCTGGATGCAGGGCGCGTCAGGGTCGATTATGAGTATGTCTCCCTGTCCGGCCACCTGTCCGGATTGTTCTTCTGAAACCAGTACGGCGAATGAGCCAGGGCCCAGGCGCGAGTGTACGAAATCCGAATAGTCCAAGAGCGTCAGTCTATCGTCATCAGTATAAAGGGGTATAGGGAGTTTTCCCGAGTCTCTAACAGCAGGCAGTTTACCCGGCTCCCATGCAATTTGAAAGCATCCCGACAGTACTGCTTGCTTGAAGTCTTTCATCCCCCGGTAACCTGCTTTGTCAAGCCAGTAGTAAACTGACTTTTGTTCGGCATAACCCATCTTTTGCGCAAGTTCCTTAGCTGTTATAGTTGGATTAGCCAGTACGAGATGGGCCATTTGGTTGATCTTAGACAAACGAGTTTCACTCCCGGCAGATTAGGTAACATGGACAAGTTATAGCCGTAACCTAATAATCCTTTACATAAGTTGTATAAATATATATACATAAACCGTGTCAGGGGGCTTTCAGTTTTGCTGAAAACAATGACAGTGCAGGGGTTTAAGTCTTTTTGCGATCGAACCGAACTTGTATTCGGAACTGGAATAACCGCTATTGTAGGCCCTAACGGCTGCGGCAAGTCCAATCTTGCTGATGCGCTCAGGTGGGTTTTAGGAGAGCATAATGCCAGGCTTTTGCGCTGCAGCAAACTGGAGGAGGTTATCTTTTCCGGGACAAAGAGGCGCAAAGCAATGGGCATGGCTGAAGTGAGGCTGCTTCTTGAAGGCGTTCTTGATGAAGGCGAACGAGAGATTATGAGGCGTTTCACCCGTGACGCAACGGGGGAGTACAGGATCAACGACAAGGTATGCCGTTGGAAGGACATATACGAAAGCTTGCTGGGAACAGGCCTTTCCCACACAGGTTATGTAGTAATCGGACAGGGGACCATTCAGGAACTTGCAGGCGGCAAGCCTGAGGATAGAAGAGCCTGGATAGAAGAAGCTTCGGGGGTTTCAAAGTACAGGTTGAGCGAGAAGGAAGTTGAATCTAAACTGACGGCGGCAGAGCGGGATATCGTCCGGTTAACGGATTTGCTGGCAGAACTCTGCGAACGCAAAGATACACTCTACTCAGATTGGGAGACTGCAACCAAGTATCATGAACTTGTAAGCAAGAAGGATGATATTGAACTGGCCATGTGGCTGCATCAGGAACAAGAAGAGTCGAGGCGTGTTCAAAATGTTACACGGCGCATTAACAGGTACATGAGAGAATTGGATGAATGTATCTCCACGGCCGGTACCCTCAACAATGAGATACAACCTATGAAAAGCGAATTGGCGTCTGTAGAGAATCTGCTGAAGTCCGCAGCCGCTGAGAGAGAGGCCGTTGCCTCCAAACTCCTGTCTCTTGAGAAAAACAGAGACTCAACCAGGGGCAAGCTTGCCTTGGTATCAAGGGAGATAGAAGCCAGGAAGGTTCGTCAAAATGTACTTGAGCGCGAAATAGGCGCCTTGTCGAGCCGCGAGGCTGAACTTCTGGAGCAGCGGGGCCGTGTCTCAGAGAACCTCGAGCGAACTTCCGGCAAACTCAGCCAGGCTGAAGATGAGAGGCAAGCGTTTGAATCTCAATGGAGGTCATTGAGTGAGAAGGTCATATACATAAGAGAAAGCATGGCATCTTCCACTGCACGGCTTAACCAGTTGCAGCAGGACAAAGATAAAGTAAGGCAGCAACTTGAGGATAAGAGGCGAGAGATTGTCGGGGTAAACGGCCGCCTGCTGTCTCTTGACGAACAGGTGTCACGGTTTGAGCGGGAACTTGGTGAAACCAAACAAGATCTTGACACGAACAAGGAGAAGCAAGAAGAAAGCAGGGCAACCTGCAGAATTCTTGAAGAGCGTGCTGAGGAAGTAAGATTTTCCCTGAAGAAAGAGGCTTCAGCGCAGAAAAGGCTGGAGGCGCAACTTACAGGACTAAGCACGAGGAAGAGGCTTCTGGAAGAAATGGAGAGGTCTTTTGAAGGTTACGGAAAAGGGCCCAGAGCTATTCTTGCTGCAAGGAAACAGTCGGTGTTAGAAGGAATTGTCGGTTCCGTGGCAGAGTTGTTTTCGTGCGACCCCAAGTATGTGCAGGCGCTATCAGCGGCGGTCGGGGGTGCGGCAGAGAACATAGTTGTAACTGACGAGGAGGCGGCCAAGGCAGCAATAGCTTTCTTGAAGAAGCGCAAGAGCGGGCGCTGCACATTGTTGCCTCTCAATCTGATCAGGCCTGGCAGGCTCCACTCAAGAGCCGTACAGGCTTTGTCACGCATGCAGGGCGTAAGGCCGCTGATCTCCGTGGTCGATTATCCCGGGAACTTGAAGTCATGTGCAGAATATTTGTTTGGCAGGGTGGTGCTTGCAGATACAGTGGACCATGCCCTGGCTTTCATGAAGGAGTCTTCCTGGGCGGCCAGAGTAGTCACCATGGGAGGCGAAAACATACAACCGGGAGGCGCTATCACCGGGGGAGAAGCACCCAGGCATGAGTCAATATTTCTAAGAAGGCAGGAACTTGCCTCGTTGGCTTTGGAGATCAAGAATGCAGACAGCGAATTGAGTACTGTCAAGTCAAAGGTTAGTTCGCTGGAGAAGCAGCTCTCAGGGCTCGTTACGCATCTAAACCAGGCAAGGGAAGAGGCCCTCTTGGCGCGTACGTCTGTGTCCAGGTTGACAGAGAAAGTTTCTCAACTGGAAGCAACTTTGGAGTGGACAAAACGGGAGATCAGCAGCAGCAAAGAGAAGATTGAACCGCTCGTAGCTGATGAACGGGCACTTTTCGGGCAGATCGAGAAAATTTCCGTCTGCGAGAAGCGTCTTTCAGATAGCCTTGTGAGCAAAGAAAGGGAACTTAAGGGTTATGAAGCCCAGATCCGGGGCAGGCTCGCTGTGGATCAAGAACACGCAGGCAAGATCACTGGGTTAAGCCGTGAAAAAGAGGAGCTACAGCGCAGGTTGAGCTCTCTGGTAAGGCAATTGGAGAATCTAAGAGGAGAAGCGGTTTCTACACGGAAAAACCTCGACGAAGAGCGCAAGGAGCTAGCCAGGCTGGAGGTTCTGAAAGAGCAGTTGGCCTCAGATGAATCATCGCTAGAAGCGTCGATATCTTCCCTTGAGCAAAGAATGGATGAACTGAGAACCGGGATTTCCGGGCTTCAAAGCCAGTCGGAATCATTGAGGCAATCCTTAAGCCAGGCCCTGGCGAAGGTGGAATCTTTGAATTTGGAGCAAGTGTCTCTGAATTCCCGGATTGCTGACGGACGAATTGAACTTGAAGGGCTTGAAGCGTCTCTTTCAGATACAAAGAGGCTGATCATGTCCAGGTACGGTATAGCAGATCCTGACACCTACGAGCATCCCCGGATAGAACGCCAGGAAACTCTGCTTCAAATTGAGAGCGTTGAGGCTGCCATTAAATTTCTTGGCACTGTAAACCTGAAAGCAGAGGAAGACTACAAGGAATTGTCAGAGCGTATAGAGCGCATTCATTCTGAAAAGACTGACGTGGAAGATGCCATAGGCGAGCTTAGGCAGGCCCGGGAACTTATTCAACGCGAAATTCAGAAGCGGTTTACCGAGACCTTCGAAAAAGTCGATGAAAACTTCCAGCGGATTTTTCGGGACCTCTTCGGCGGAGGGCGTGGCAAACTCAATCTTGTAGAAGACACTATGGGAGTAGAGGTCTTTGCAGAGCCTCCGGGAAGAAGGCACAAGCAGTTCAACCTCCTGTCCGGCGGCGAAAGGTCTCTTTGCGGGATAGCCCTTATTTTTGCCATACTTTCGGCAAGGCCCTCGCCTGTAATAGTGCTCGACGAAGTGGATTCATCATTGGATGAAGCAAATGTGGTGAGATTTGCTCAATTTCTGAAGAGATATTCCGAAGACACACAGTTTGTTGTAATAACTCACCAGGAGTCTACAATGGAAGCAGCAGACATAATATACGGGATCACAATGGAAGAACCCGGTGTATCAAAGGTATTCAGCATGCGTCTTGAGAACCGCTGATTCGTGGTACATGCCGGCTGTGGGGAAAGGGGATTGAGTTTTCACATGAGCTTTTTTCAAAGGCTAAAACAAGGTTTGGCCAGGACATCGAGCAACCTCAGAAGCAAGATACAAGATATTTTCCAACCGGGGGCCCTAACCGATGAATTTCTTGACGAGTTAGAAGCTGTTCTTATTCAATCTGATGTAGGCGTTGCGGCAACATCAGGCCTAATCGACAGTCTGCGTGAAGAAAGCCGTGGGAAATCTTTTGAGACTGAAGAAGACCTGTACCGGATGATGGCGGAAAAGGTCACTGGCATATTCGCTTCGGTGGATGCGCCTTTACAGGCCGCAGAGGATGGGCCGACAGTCTATGTTATGGTTGGCGTAAACGGTTCAGGTAAGACTACAACAATCGCAAAGCTGGCACAACGATGGACTGATCAGGGCAAGAAAGTGATACTTGCAGCTGCAGACACATTTAGAGCTGCAGCAGATGACCAACTGGCAGTTTGGGCAAAACGCACAGGGGCTGATTTAATCAGGCACAGGCAGGGGTCGGACCCGGGGGCTGTGGCATTTGATGCGGCAAGGGCCGCTATAGCCCGCAAAGCTGACCTACTGCTGGTCGATACTGCAGGAAGGCTTCATACCAAAAAGAACCTGATGGAGGAGCTTAAGAAAATAATGCGGGTGATCTCACGGGAGATACCGGGCTCGCCCCATGAGGTTGTGCTTGTGATAGATGGCACCACCGGCCAAAACGGGCTGATTCAGGCCAGGGTGTTTGCCCAAAACGTTGGTGTAACCGGGTTGTGTATCACAAAACTCGATGGTTCCTCCAAAGGCGGAATAGCTGTAGCCATAGCAAGTGAATTAGGCATTCCCGTCAAGCTCGTGGGCGTGGGAGAAAAGGCTGAAGACTTAAGGGATTTCCACCCACGCAGTTTCGCATACAGCCTGTTTGGGATTGATGCTCCATAACAGTCGCGTTTGCCTGAAATTGCGATGAATGTGTGGCGCATACCCGAAGGGGATTACTATCTAAAATCTGGGCCATTGGTACACTGGGCGTACTGATCGATGGTTTTCATGGGATATATCAAATCGCGCGCATTGAGTGTTGACGTTGTCTGCATAACTGGTATAAAATCAACACGTGTGTAAAGGTGGCCACCAAGACAGTGAGGTTGGATAGTGTCATATGAAGAAGAGGTCTTACTCGTCGCCAGAACATGTTCATGAGATAATAATGCTTCGAGACATATATGAGGGCCTCCTTCCGCCGAGGCAAAGGCAGGTGGCCTATCTTAAGTTTGATGAAGATTTGTCCCTTTCTGAAATGGCCCAGCGGTTGGGCATTTCCAGGCAAGGGTGTGATGATGCAATAAGGCGTTGTGTGAGGGCGCTGTTTTCGTATGAAGACAGGCTCGGTATTAAGCAAAAATTGGCTCGCAAAGAAAGAGTGATTGATCAGGCGCTGGAACTTGCGCAGACTATGAGTGACACGAATTGGCAGGATTGCAGAAACCGCATCCTGGAAGTTCTGAAAGATGCGCAGGCAGGGGGTGAAATTGAAGATGGCATTTGAGAATCTTGCTTCGCGGCTCGCTGACACATTCAAGAAACTTAGGGGAAAAGGGAAACTTTCTGAAAAAGACATAGGCGAAGGTTTGCGGGAAGTCCGTCTCGCGTTCTTGGAAGCTGACGTCAATTTCAGAGTGGTTAGAGAGTTTACTTCCAATGTGAGAGAAAGGTGTATCAATTCGGAAGTGTTGGAAAGCCTAACTCCCGCACAGCAAGTGATCAAAATAGTCAACCAGGAACTTATCGGGCTTCTGGGCGGGAAAACCCATCACCTTGATATTTCCGGATCTCCCCCTGCAGTCATTGCTTTGTACGGCCTTCAGGGCTCAGGCAAGACCACTACTGCCGGCAAGCTTGCCCTTCAGTTGAGAAAAAGCGGCCGCAAAGTACTGCTGGTGGCGTGCGACGTATACAGGCCCGCTGCGCAAAAGCAACTTGAGGTTGTTGCCGGGATGGCCGGAGTGTCTTTTTTCACTCTTGGCGACAATATTGCCCCTGAAGTTATCGCGAAAAGGGGCGTGGAAAAAGCAAAGGCGTCGGCTCATAATGTTGTGATCCTTGATACTGCCGGCAGGCTTCAAATAGACGATGACATGATGGTTGAAGCCCGAAAAATCAAGGAAGCCGCCCTGCCGCGGGAACGCCTGTTGGTGGTTGATGCTATGACAGGCCAGGAGGCTTGCCAGGTTGCCCGGGAATTTGACCGGATTGTGGACATTACAGGTGTGGTTCTCACAAAGTTGGATTCTGACGCAAGAGGTGGAGCGGCGCTTTCAATAGCAAAGGTTACCGGAAAGCCCATAAAGTTTGTGTCCTTAGGCGAGAAGCTTGAGGATTTCGAAGTATTTCACCCGGACCGGATGGCATCCCGCATTCTGGGAATGGGTGACGTTTTAACCCTTATTGAAAAAGCTGAGGCGGCTTTTGATGAGAAGAAAGTTGCCGAGATGGAAGAAAAGCTCAGGCGTAGGCAGTTTACCCTTGAGGATTTCATGGATCAAATGAAAGAAGTCAAGAAAATGGGTTCGTTCGGAGACATAATGCGAATGATTCCAGGGCTTTCCAGAGCCCCGGTGGATGTTGACTTGGATCCAAGAGAATGGGCACGGGTTGAAGCGATTATCAACTCTATGACGCCAAACGAAAGACAGAAACCAGACATCATCAATGGCTCCAGAAGGCGTAGGATTGCGAGGGGGAGCGGCGCTTCGGTTCAAGAGGTAAACCGGCTTCTTAAACAATTTTTCCAGGCTAGAAAGATGCTTTTTCAAATGAGCAGCCCCGAGAAATTGGGCAGGTTTCGTTTCTTCTAGGGGTATGGCTGGCATTGCAGCAAGAAAAGGAAAGGAGATGTGATAGTTTGGCGGTAAAGATCAGACTCAAGAGAATGGGAGCCAAGAAGAATCCTTTTTACAGGATAGTGGTTGCCGATTCAAGGACTCAGCGTGACGGAAGGCCCATTGAGGAAATTGGATACTACGATCCAACCACTGAACCGGCAACCTTCAAGGTTCACGAGGAGAAGGCTATGTCATGGTTAGAGAGGGGCGCAACCCCTACACCGACGGCCAAAACCATTCTCAGGCGGGCCGGAGTTATTGAAAAATGGCAGTCGGCTCGGGGCGGTCAAGATAAGGGCAGTCAGGGGAATAACTAGTTTCGAGGAGGGCGCGTATGTTAAGAGAACTTGTTACGTTTATCGCTAAATCCATTGTAGATTACCCTGATCAAGTTGAAGTGAATGAGGTGGAAGGCGAGAGGGCAGTGGTTTTTGAGTTAAGGGTTGCTCCTGAGGACATGGGAAAAGTAATTGGCAAAAAGGGCCGCGTTATCCATGCAGTAAGGGCCTTGGTTCAAGCAGCTGCGGCCAAGGAAGGAAAGCGGGCCACAGTTGAGATTCTCGAGTAATCAGTCTCATGTTTATGCTCTAAGGTTGCAAGGCGGTGTAAGGTTTGTTGATTTCCAGAAATATTACAATCAAATCTCGTGTTACTCAGGCCCTACGTGCTCAACTTGGAGCGCAGGCGCAGAAAACCATTAAGGAATTGGATCGACAGATTGCGCAAGTTGAAGAGTTGCTGCAAAGAGAGGGCGCTTCAGGCGATTACTTGCCCGGGTTGAAGAAAGAGAAACACGAGATTCTGGAGCGCAAACAAGAGATGTTGGGGAACCTCCGTGATATTGCCAGGCTCAAGGATGGGCAAGAGATCATCAGCGGGCAAGTTCAAGGGTTTTGCAACTTGCGCGTAGGTGATCTGTGGCCCGGGGTTTTGGACTGCGAAATAGTTGTAGAAGACGGCAGGGTTTTGGCGATCAGGGAAGGCTCAAATGTTACAGTGTCTGTGGGCTCGCAAACCGGCTACGGGCAGGGAAACGATAAGGGGCCGCTTGAACCCGGGGAGGGTTGAGAGTTGCAGGTCTATATACTCACGTTGTTTCCCGGTATGTTCTCGCCTGTGATGAATACAAGTATTGTCAAGCGAGCGCAAGAGCAAGGCCTTGTACGGATCCGTCCGGTTGACATCAGGGGCTTTGCGAAGGATGCCCATAAGACTGTAGATGATTACCCTTACGGCGGGGGGCCGGGGATGGTAATGAAACCTGAGCCGGTATTTGAAGCGGTTGATTGGGTTAAGCAGGATTTGGGCAGGCAACCTTTTGTGGTGCTGCTCACCCCGCAAGGGCAGAAACTGACCGCCGCCGTGGCAAAGCAATTGGCTGAAAAGCCGGATGTAGTACTGATAGCAGGGCACTATGAGGGTTTCGATGAGCGAATCCGCTGCCTGGCCCACATGGAGGTTTCGATTGGAGATTACGTTCTGACCGGCGGGGAATTAGCGGCTATGGTGGTTCTTGATGCATCAATAAGGTTTATTCCCGGAGTGCTTGGAGACCAGGATTCTGCGTTGCAGGATTCGTTTTCTGATGGACTTCTTGAGGGGCCGCAGTACACGAGGCCTGCAGAATACCGAAGGCTCAAAGTACCGGATATCCTGCTTACCGGCCGGCATGAGGATATTTACAGGTGGCGTCGTAAAGAAGCCATAAGGCGCACCTTAAGGAGACGCCCGGAATTGCTTAGAGTTGCCCGCCTTACCTTTGAGGACAGGTGTCTCTTAGAGCAAGTAATCAATGAAGAAAAGGCTGGGGAAAGTTGCAGCGAGGCTAGGGGTGATATCCGTGGACATTATTAAAGAAATTGAAGAGGCCCAGATAAGAAAAGATTTGCCGGATTTTGGGCCAGGCGATACAGTGAGAGTGTTTTTCAAAGTAGTCGAAGGCGGACGAGAACGAGTTCAACCTTTTGACGGTGTGGTCATAAGGCGTCAAAGTGGCGGCCTTCGTGAGACTTTTACAGTCCGGCGCATATCTTACGGCGTAGGCATTGAAAGAACGTTTCCGGTTCACTCACCGCGAATAGAGAGAATTCAGGTTCTCCGAAGGGGTAGGGTGAGAAGGGCCAAGCTCTTCTATTTGAGAGGGTTATCCGGAAAGTCAGCGAGGATCCGGGAAAAGAGGAAATGAGGGAAACTGTCAGGGACATCCTTGAGGTAATCGTCGTTGCTTTTTTCATTGCCATGCTCATAAGGGGCTTGGTGATCGAGACGTTTATCGTACAAGGCCCGTCAATGGAGCCGACTCTCATAAACGGAGAACGGCTTCTGGTTTCGAAGCTTGCCTACAAGTTTGGTGAGCCTGGACGTGGCGACGTGGTTGTGCTACGGTATCCGCTAGATCAGTCAAAAGACTACATTAAGAGAGTAGTGGCTGTTGAAGGCGATACTGTAGAGCTACGGTTGGGCCGGCTTTATGTTAACGGCATTTTGCAGCAAGAACCGTATGTACGGTTTCCGGGGCTATACAATATGGCGAGCTTGACAGTACCTGAAAACACAGTATTTGTGATGGGCGATCACAGGACTGACAGCGAGGACTCAAGGTTTTTTGGCCCTGTTGGCGTGGAGCTTTTGAAAGGAAAGGCAATCGTGATCATATGGCCTCTAAAAGCCGCAGGCGCAATAAAGTAGGTTCCAGAGGGAAGAAACAACATCCCGGACTGCCAGGTTCCAGAACAGTGGCTATGGTAGACATGTTCCTCTTCCTTCTGGATTCAAGAATACCCAAGACGTCGCTTCAAATTGCTGAACCCTATCTTCTGAAAAAGAACAGAGTATATGTAATGACCAAGCCGGATCTTGCGCATCCGGAAATTACTGGTGACTGGGTACGCACGTTTAGGTCTCAAGGATGGCCCTGTTTTGCAGTGGAAAGCAATACAGGCCGTGGAATGGGCGCCCTCACCGCCTTTCTCGAGCAAAAACAGGCAGAGATAGGCTGCAAAGCCCATTCGGAAGTTCTCGTAAGGCCCTTGAGGGCAATGCTGTTTGGCTTGCCTAATGTAGGGAAGTCTTCTTTAGCAAACAGGCTTCTGGGAACCTCTAAGGCTCCTTTTGGCGCAAAACCGGGACTAACAAGGGGCAGCCACTGGCTCAGGCGTGGCTTGCTTGAAATTCTCGATACCCCCGGGGTAATTGACACCTCGCAGGCCAAAGGCGAGATCCTGTATAAACTTGCGGCCACATGGGCGGTTCGTGACAACCAGTATGACGAGGAAGAAGTAGCTTTTTGGCTGGCAAAGCAAGTCTTTGAGAAAGCCGATCCAATTTCCCATATTACTGAATTTGGGAGAGACATAGGCCTCATAGGGCCTGGCGGAAGAGTGGATTTCAGCCGGGCCAGCAAGACTTTCATACAGTGTTTTCGCAAGGGAAAGCTTGGCAGGGCTTCCATTGAAAAGCCGGACACTCAATGATACCGTTCACAAGCAATGCCCTAGGATCATTGTGACTGGCGCGGCAAATGAAACTCCATGGCCGGTTGGTCTGGGCTTGTTGTGGTTTTCGCCCAGCGATTTTTGAGCATACTAGAACCTGCAGGGCTGTGTTGGGAAAATCGCATGGATCCCCGGAAATCATTATTCCAGTAACTACAGAGCCTGGAGTGAGTTCTACTTGAAGGAACCTTTAAGGCTTTCGTTTCGGCATGTGTGGAATTATGTATTGCTTCTCACAATTATATCAGGCCTTCTATTATGGCGGTCTACAGGGTTGGACGGCCGGGCGGTGTTTGGGGCTGTTGTTGCATGGATAGTGCTGGGCAGGGTGTTTATGCCCTGGATCATCCATGAGCATATTGGGTTCTTGAACAGGTGGGTCTTCAATGATTATGAGAAGGCTCATAAGAGGTACCGGCAGGCCGTTGACAGCGGCAGGGCTACGGCTAATGCATATTGTGCCTTGGGGAGCCTGGCCTACGCTGAAGGGGACACACCGGAAGCAGTCAGGCTACTTGAAGAAGCCGTAGAAAGATTGCCTGAAGACGTGCCTGCCAGAGCGGTTTTGGCCCGGGCGCTTATCAGGGCAGGCAGGGTAGACGAAGCTTTTGAGGTAGTTCATCACTGCTTGCGTACTGCAAGTAAGAATTCATTGGTCTACATAGTGCTCGGGGATGTGATGGCGAAAAAAAGGGATTTTGCGGCTGCGGCGTCTGCCTATCAGAAAGCCCTTATGCTGTCTCCTGATGTGTTTGAATGCCATCTGAAACTGGGCGAAACTTACTTGCAGTTAGGCCATGACAAGGAGGCTGAGGAAGAGTTCCGTAAGGCTAGGGTTTTGTCGCCGGAGAACCCGGATGTGCTTTACTGGTGGGGTAAGATCCTGTGTGCCAAAGGTGATAGGAAAAGCGCCAGGAAGGCCTTGCAGAAGGCATTGGAGCAACGGCCGATTGGCGATCATACTTACCAGGTGCCTTACCAGGAAATCATTGCAGCCTTAAGCAGCGTAAACGATACCTTGTAGAAGGCCAATGCCTGTGGAAGCGTAACCATGCAGGCTTGCGCAGTTATTGAGCAGCGAGAGAGAAGCACTGCCCATATTGGGAAGATGGAGCAAAGCGCTTCTCTCTTTCGCCGGCTAACGTGTAAGGGTAAAAATCAGGTTCCCAAGTTGTGTAGTATCGACTCTCAGGTAAATGGTGGAAGATACTTTCCGGTTGCCCGAATACCCTGCAAAAACTACAGGGTACTCGCC
>DUTL01000181.1 GCA_012842105.1 Candidatus Fermentithermobacillaceae bacterium
CCGCAGGACAGTACAGGCCTACCATAAAGCACTGAAACACCGGGGATGAAACTTTAGGACTTTGGGTGGGACTTTGGGGACGGTTCTAATCGTGTCACTATCCGTTTCACCTTCCACAATGTTTCATGTGATCCAGATCAACCTCATCATCTCCCGGTGGCCTCGCGCGAAAAACGGTGGAACGCGAAAATCCGGTCACTTGTACTATTTGGCTAAGACTTATCCCAGGAATAGATTTTAGGGTGCTGAGAATTTCATCTCTTTTCTGCTTGGGCATGTGTTTCAGTGTGCCGGTAGGTTGGTTGTTAAGCAAAGAACGCAGCAAGGCGCAAAGGTCCTTCTCTGAAATTCCATGGTGTATTAGAAGGAGATTGTAGCTTGCCGGATTCGCAGTATCGTCGCTTCTGGTGTTCAAATAATCAATCAATTGAGGTAATCCTCCGGCAATCTCGATAGCCAAGGACGTATCAGTCAGGCTGGGAATATGATCAATTCCCCGCTCATATACGCGGTGGCTGCTCCAAGGGTATTCGAGACATGTGGAGACGATTTTGGCTTCGACTGGGTTTTGATGGATGTAGCGCAAGACCGCCAGGACCTGTGGATCGTGCTCAACCGGTACACTGAGGAACCTTCCTTGAAATAGGTGCCCAACTCGTTCATAGGTGGAATTGAACCAGCGAACATATGATGTACCAACACGGTGCATTATCCGGCTGACGGAACTCCCGGAACCGGGACTCCCTTCCCTGAGTAACAGATGTACATGGTTGTCCATAAGGCAATAGCCCAGAATATCAAAATCAATCTTCTGTCTGATTCTGTCCAGGGTTTGCAAGTAACGTATACGGTCTTGTTCAGCCAGAAAGATGTTATGTTTATTGACTCCTCTAACCATGATATGGTAGATTCCGCTCTCGCTTTGAACCCGAGCGGTTCTTGGCATTATTACTCCCTCCCAGTCGAAACATGCAGTGGCAAGTGTGAGACATTTGGAGATCTCATATTGTGCTTAAGCATGTTCTACGATTTGTCTCAAGTGGGCTGTTCACAAACGAGTGAAACCATGGAAACTGCAAGGCCTACGTCAACGCTGTCAAATTTCTTAGTCTGCCCTTGCCTATTATACCAGATTATGTAATCGAGACGGTCAGGAATGTCGCCGATGTTCCACAATATGTTACCGAATGTTCCAAAAAAAGTGAAACATTTAGGACCGTCCGACCGTCTCCGAAGTTTCACCGAAGTTTCACCGAAGTTTCACCGAAGTTTCACTTCTTTAGAGTGACACGTTTAGGACCGTCCCCAATGTTTCACCCAATGTTTCAGGATTGGCGGAATTGTGCCTGGTACAGGTTTGCGTACCGCCCTCCGAGTGTTACCAGTTCGTCGTGGGTGCCTGATTCTGTAATCTGCCCGCCCTCTATTACCATGATACGGTCGGCTGACCGTACAGTCGAAAGCCTGTGGGCGATTATGAAAGACGTTCTGCCCTTAAGGAGCGTCTTAAGCGCGTCTTGTATGAGCTGCTCTGTTTCAGGATCAACGCTGGATGTGGCCTCGTCAAGAATCAGGATTCTCGGGTTGGCAAGAATTGCCCTGGCAAAAGCGAGTAGCTGCCGTTGCCCTGCTGATAGGTTGGTGCCTCGCTCTGTAACCTCTGAATCATATCCCTTGGGCATGTTTTCAACGAAATCACGGATACACGCGGCTCTTGCTGCTCGAACTATTTCTTCCATAGTTGCATCCGGTTTCCCAAACAGAAGGTTATCTTTTATTGTGCCGGAGAAGATTAGCGTGTCTTGAAGCACAATACCCAGCTGGCTCCTGTAAGACGGAAGGCTTACTTGAGCAAGATCGTAACCGTCAACGGCGATCCTCCCGGAGGAAGGTTGGTAGAACCTTGCCAGGAGGTTGATAATAGTTGTCTTGCCTGCTCCTGTAGGGCCTACCAGCGCAATGGTTTCTCCCGGGCTTACCTCAAAACCTATGTTCACCAGAACAGGCTCACCGGATTTGTAGGCAAACGATACGTTGTCAAACACCACTTCGCCTTTTAGCCGTGGCAGTACAATGAACCCGGCCGGTGTTATTGTTTCAAACGCCGTTGCTTCTTCTGCTTCCAACATGGCTTTTTGCATGGAGCCTTCAAGGCTTTCTTGTGGTAGGGATGATATTGCTACCCGGCCCGGTACCTCTGAGCCGGTTTCAGGCTCCAGA
>DUTL01000182.1 GCA_012842105.1 Candidatus Fermentithermobacillaceae bacterium
GCTTGATGTCTCACCTGAACAAGTGGATGGAGCTATTTCCATACTGGACAAGCTGTACTCAAACCGGGGGATTTTCATTCAGAGGGTCGCCGGTGGCCTGCGCATTGCTACCAGGCCTGAGTACGGACAGGCAATAGAACAGGCTTTTACCAAGAAGATCCCGGTTGCATTGTCGAAGGGAGCGCTGGAGACCTTGGCTATAGTAGCTTATTGCCAGCCTGTTACCAGGCGCGACATTCAATCTATCAGGGGGGTGAACCCTGAAGCAAGCCTGGATACACTGATTGAAAAAGGCCTTGTAAGAGAAGTAGGGCGCAAGAAAGCTGTGGGAAGGCCCAAATTATACGGCACCACAGACGAATTTCTCAAAAAAGCTTCACTTGACTCCCTTGCTGATTTGCCTCCAATATCATCGCTTCACTCTGAGGCCGCCGCAGGCGAAGTTAGAAACTGAGCCGCCGCAGCAAAGAGAACTTCAATAAATTACCTCGACGCAGGACATGCTAGTGATAAGCATTGTATGAAAGGAATGGACATTTTAGGTTTGGGAGCCGCAACATGGACTCTGCTGTTGGCGTTCGGCCTAATATTTGCTGCCGCCCTGCTGGCGGCCCTGCCATCAAGGCTTAAGGTAGATTTGCGAACCAGGTTGAATACTATCACGGTAACCGTTTCTATCAGGCCGTTGTTTCTTCCCAACTACATAATCATAATTAACCAAACGCGAAAAAGGCAGGCGTTGGGATTTGGCCACGCGTTGCTCGAATGGTTATTTGGCCTAATGGAAACCAAACTGGGAGCAAAACATAAGGTGGCAGGTAACGGTGAGTCCCGTTCCGGGGAGGCTAAAGTTGGTAAGGCGAGCCCTGCGGGAAGGCGGGTGAGGGGGGGCCGGGCCCGGCAACGGAAGCAGGCAACATCCGGAGACCTGAGGGTATATACGGAACTCATAGCTGAAGCAGGCAGGACAATGAACATAGAAGAACTTTCGGTTCAGGGCAAAGTCGGGCTTGATGATGCATGCAATACCGCGTTGCTCTGCGGTGGGCTTTCCGCAGTGGGAGGAATGCTAACAAGGCCCCATGCCGGGCGCAAGCAATGGGATGTCTTGATTATCCCGGTTTATCACCAACCGTATTTTGCATTGAAAGCCAAATTGGTGGTTAGAGTAAGCTTGCTAAAGGCTATTAAGTCTGTGATTCTTGCCAAACACATGCTGCAGAAACGGTGATCTGTGCAATACTCGCCGGCCTGGCCAACATATATGCGTTGGAAACAGGCCGGCAGAGGAATACTAATCACCGGATTGACTGAGACAACGCCGCGAAAAGGGGGTTACTGTATTATGGGCCATCCCATTGAAAGTTTGATGAAGACCACAATGGAAAGCCTTAAGTCTATGGTGGATGTTAACACTGTAGTTGGAGATGCTGTGGAAACCAAGGACGGAACTGTAATTGTTCCCGTATCAAAAGTCACTTTCGGATTTGTGGCAGGGGGAGGCGATGAAACATCATTTGAAGAAGGGTATCAGGCTCCACAGGGCCAGGGTTCCGGTGTGGCTGAGTCCGGCCGCACAGACAACCTGCCTTTCACAGGCGGCAGCGGAGCCGGAGTATCGGTGAAGCCTGTAGGGTTCCTGGTTGTTGGGGAGGGAAAAGTGCGTTTTTTGCCTGTCGATTCACGAGCGATTTATGACCGGCTCCTGGAAGCTGCACCTGACCTTTTGGACAGGTTTGCAGATATTATGGAACGTAAGCCTATTGCAGAAGAGGAACCTGCAGTGTTTGACCCTCGCCATTAGGAGATGTGAAGGCTCACCTAAGTTGACAAGGCAACACGATAGGAGATTAGACACATGAGGCCAATTTGGAACGGAACCCTGGCTTTCGGTTTGGTGGTAATACCTGTAAAGCTTTATGCAGCTACTCAGAGACAAACGATATCTTTCCGTTTGCTCCACTCAGCATGCAATTCTCCCGTTAAGTACCAAAAGTGGTGCTCCGCCTGCAGTGTGCCATTGGAACCCGGGGACATTGTGAGAGGTTACGAATATGAAAAGGGCCGGTATGTCGTATTGACCGAAGAGGAATTAGACGCTGTGCCAGGACCCGATGCCCACAAGGTTGAGATTCTCGATTTCGTGAACCTCGCCGATGTGGACCCCGTGCTTTTCGAAAAGAGCTACTTCCTTGAACCTAGGGAAGGTGCCGAAAAAGCTTACAGGCTCCTGTTGGAGTCCATGAGGCAACAGGGCAAGGTAGCAGTTGCAAGGGTGGCTCTGAGGGCGAGAGAGACTTTGGCCGTAGTAAGAACTTACCAGGACAGGTTCATCATGCTTGAGACCATGTATTGGGCGGATGAAGTGAGATCTGGGCAGGAACTCAAGGTGCCTGAGGAGACCGGCTTGGATGAACGGGA
>DUTL01000183.1 GCA_012842105.1 Candidatus Fermentithermobacillaceae bacterium
ATCAGGCGACGAATTGGTTATGGCTCTCACCCATATTGACATAGTTCCATTTGGCACAGGCTGGTCCAGAAACCCTTACGGCGAGATCTACAATGACAAAGTGTTCGGCAGAGGCGCTCAGGATAACAAAGGGCCTACAATTGCATGCCTTTACGCACTAAAAGCCATAAAAGACAGCGGCCTGCCACTCAGCCGCAGGATAAGGCATGTGGTAGGCGGCAACGAGGAATCAGGGTTTCGCTGCGTGAGACATTACTTTCAGGTTGAGGAAAGGCCTGATTACGGCTTCTCCCCCGATGCTTGCTTCCCGCTCGTATACGCTGAAAAAGGCAGTATGAACGTTAGAGTGGCCGCAGCTATCAGGCCGGGAACGTTCTCCCTGCTTGAAGTTTCAGGCGGTGAAAGAGCTAACATAGTTCCGGAGAAAGCCCGTGGAGTGCTGGCAGTCCCGGAAGGCCAGGAAGCCGCCGTAGTAGATAGGCTCAGAAGCTACATACCCCGGGTAGAAAAGAAAGTTGGCGGGCCCGGGCCGCTTTCATTTGATTTCAGCGTTGTCCCCGGAATGATAAACATAGAATGCAAGGGCAAAGCATGCCATGCATCTGTCCCCTGGGAAGGCACCAATGCCGTTGCCGCGGTACTGCATTTGGTATCCAGCCTAGGAGAAGAGCTGGGTTCCCGGGAAAGCATCAAGTTCGCAGCCGAAGCCGCGGGCATTTATGGCCAAGGCCTAAACATTGAATGTGAAGATGGCATTTCAGGGAAACTCTCGTGTAACCTGGGCGTGTGTCAAACCTCTGAAGTTGACGGAAACAAGATGCTTACCGGGATATACAACATTAGGTACCCTGTGAAAATATCAGGCGAACAACTCAAAGCCCGGGCTTTGTCATGTGAGACTCCTGAATCCGGAGAGGCCAGGGTAGAAGTACTGAGCCTTAGCAAGTCTCATTACTCAGACCCTGATTCGTTCCTTGTGAAAACGCTTTTGCAGGTTTACCGTGAAGAGACAGGCGACAATTCTCCTCCCATTGCAATAGGCGGAGGTACATACGCAAGAGTTATCCCCGGAGGAGTGGCATATGGGCCTGAAAGGCCGGGAGCGCAGGATACTGTTCACCAGGCAAATGAGTTTATCTCCATTGATGACCTGCTCCTGATAGTAAAAATATACGCCAGAGCCATTTATGAGCTGGCACGGTAGCAATCCGGGTGCCGTCTGCCCCGGGGGAGTCAGCAAGAGGCCCTGGAATCAAACACACAGGTTCCGGGGCTTCTTGTTAATCACCTATTAGTTCAGTGACTTTAGAAACCAGTTCAGGATCAAATTGCGTTCCGCTTCCCTCTTTCAATCTCATCAAAGCCTCGTCCTTTGACAGTGCGCTCCGGTACGGCCTATCTGAAGTCATAGCGTCCCATGCGTCAGCGATTGCCAAAATCCGGGCTTCTATGGGGACCGTTTCGTCCTGTAACCCGTCAGGGTAGCCCCATCCGTTAAGGCCTTTATGATGATAGAGCACAAGTTTGGCACAATCCTGAAGGCCTCTAATGGGTTTGAGAATGTCATATCCATGTAAAGGATGCTCCCTTATTAGGTCGAATTCATCCGGCGTAAGACTGCCGGGCTTGTTCAAGATCCTGTCCGGAATTGCGATTTTTCCAATGTCGTGAAGAATCCCTGCTTGAAATAAACATTGCAGCTGTTCGCGGGACAAGCCTGCTCTCTTGCCCAGCCTCACAGCGTACCTTGCAACCTTCTCAGAATGGTTGGCCGTATAGGTGTCTTTGGCATC
>DUTL01000184.1 GCA_012842105.1 Candidatus Fermentithermobacillaceae bacterium
ACACCTCATAGTCTGATAGTATGCTACTGATTCAGATTCTCTATGTCTGGGAGCTTATCCTTCTAGCAGTACTGTCATGTCACGTTCCAACACACTTAAGCCGCAATATTTGCCCCCACGAAAACTTCAACCGCGACAGTACTGCTAGAAGGATAAGCTCCCAGACATAGAGAATCTGAATCAGTAGCATACTATCAGACTATGAGGTGTTAACACAGCAATGGCATCATCCCAAAACACGTTCCAACACACATTCCAAAATACATCCAACCAATCATTCCATGCTGTGCTGTTCGATTTGGACGGCACATTGCTCAATACGACTCAAGCCATATACGAATCACTCAAGCATACTATCAGGCACTTTACAGGAACCACGCCTGGGCAAGAAGAACTGCACCCTTACATGGGGCTCCCTATTCTCGAGCAGTTTTCGTTGCTTCTTCCTGGTAAAGAAACAGAAGCTTGCGATCTATACGAAACACACAACCTGGCGATTCACAAAGAATACGTAAAGCCATATCCAGGAGCAGTGAGAACCCTGCAGAAACTGAAGGCCAACGGAGTGAAGATTGCGTTAGTAACTTCAAAAAAGCGAAAAACTGCAGTAGTGGGGCTAGAGATAGCAGGTATCGGGCATCTGTTTGACGCCACGGTTTTCTGCGATGATACCTCCGAAAACAAGCCTCACCCTGCACCGGTTCTCAAGGCTTTAGAGCTGCTTGGGTATATAAAACCCTTAAGAACGCTTCGAGTTCTCATGGTGGGTGACAGCCCCTGGGATATCAATGCGGCCAGGAACGCTCAACACTTTCTCGCCGAATTGGCCAACGACGCTCCGCCTTCAAGGCTGAACCGAGCAATTCCGGTTATACAAACTGCCGGTGTCACATACGGAGCTTATGCAAAAGAATCTATAGAATCTGAAAATCCCGACTACGTTCTTGACAGCATATCCCAGGTTCTTGATTTGTGTGGGCTAGAACGCTAGCCCAAAAACCGGTTCCTTACTCCAAAACAAACAGGAAGGACTGATACCAGTGGCACAGACACGCCAAGTACGGGTTCCCGATCCGCCTCATACCCCAAAGAAAATTGTGACTGACGTAGTCCACGATGTGAAGATTGAAGACCCTTATCGCTGGCTAGAAGACGGCCAATCGCCCGAGGCCCGGGAATGGACCCAAGCCCAGAACCAGAGGACAAATGCTGTAATGGAGCAGCTTCCGGAGACAAAGTTAATGGCTCAACGTATGGCCGAACTCATGTCACAAGATACAATAGGCCCACCTGTGCTCCGGGGCGGGAAACTGTTTTTCACAAGACGTGTACAGGGAAAGAATCAGCCGGTTCTAATGGCCATGAATCTGGAAGAATCGCCACAGCCGGATGACGGCGACATCGGCGGGCAAATCCTTGTTGATCCTAACGAAGAAAACAAGGCCGGAATAGTGGCTCTTGACTGGTGGCATCCGTCTTCAGACGGATCCATGCTGGCCTACGGGCTTTCAGAAAGAGGAGACGAATGGAGTGTTCTTCATATCCTAAACGTCATAACCGGCGACGTGCTTCCGGAAAGAATTGAAAGAGCCAGATACTCCGGTGTTACATGGAAAAAAGACAACCAGGGGTTCTACTATGGGAAGTACCCGAAACCCGGTGAGGTGCCGCCTGGAGAAGAAAACTATAACAGGCACATTTTTTACCACAAGCTGGGAACAGATCCAGACTGTGACCCCAAGGTTTTTGGCGAAGGCCGCCCTAAAGAGCAATCATACGGCACATCCCTTTCAGACAACGGCAAGCACCTGCTCTTAACCGTAAGCCACGGTTGGAACAGTACAGACCTTTTCTTTCGCGACGAAACCGTTGACCAAGCCAGGTTCATACCAATCGTAGAGGGTAAGGATGCGATTTTCCACGGCCGGATAATAGGCGAAACGCTCTACATGATTACAAACTATCTGGCTTCCAGATATAAGGTAGTCGCAGTGGATCTAAAGAATCCTGCTATGGAAAACTGGACAACCGTCATACCTGAGTCTCCCGATATGACAATCGATAACGTAGAGTTCGCGAAGGGCCATATAATCATATCCGGATTGAAACATGCCGTGTCGCACCTGTACATTTACAGTTTGGACGGACGCCTGGTAAGGGAGATCCCCCTGCCTACATTGGGGACTCTCACAGGGCTCACAGCAGACTCAGAGAACAGCAACTTCTATTTCAGGTTTGAATCTTTCCTGATACCGCCGGCCATTTACCGGTGTAGCGTGGAAAAGCACAAAGAACCCAAGGTTCTGCTGGAAAGCGCCAAAGCGGTAGACCATACTCTGGCGTCAATACAGCAGGTGTTTTATACTTCCAAAGATGGGGCCAAAGTTCCTATGTTTCTCATTAAGCGTCGTGGGCAGGAAATATCGAAAGACAAGCCCAATCCAACAGTGCTGTCAGGTTACGGCGGCTTCAACATCAGCAGAACGCCCAATTATTCTCCGGCCATAGTTCCATGGATCGAGTCAGGCGGAATCTACGCCTCGGCAAACTTAAGAGGCGGCAGTGAGTATGGAGAAGATTGGCACAGGGCGGGCATGCTCCAAAACAAGCAGAATGTATTCGACGATTTCATATATGCAGGAAAGCACTTGATAGAAAACGGATATACCGACAATGAACATCTTGGCATCTGGGGACGAAGCAACGGCGGCCTGCTCGTAGGAGCGGCTCTCACCCAGCGCCCCGATCTGTTTAAAGCGGTTGCGTGCGGAGTGCCCCTGCTTGATATGGTTCGATACCATAAATTCCTCATAGCTTACCTGTGGTGCTCTGAATACGGGAATCCTGATGACCCTGAAGCCTTTGAGTGGATTTACGCATATTCACCGTACCACCATGTTAAGGAAAACGTATCTTACCCTGCGGTATACACCTACACCGCCGAATCTGATACCAGGGTTGATCCCTTGCACGCAAAGAAGATGACCGCGTTGCTTCAAGACGTTGCTTCAAGAACTCCATCCAAGGGGCCGGTACTCCTGGTGGTGGAATCTGATGCCGGCCACGGCGTAGGTAAACCTTTGTACAAGATAGTTGACGAGCAAGCAAACATGTGGGGTTTTCTGGCATGGCAACTTGGGTTGAAGATTGAAAGCCCCAACCTATAAGAACCTGCAGAAAGATCTTAGAGAATCCCAGAGGCCTCAATGGGATTCCCTCGAAAGGAGCCCCGGAAAACCAGGGGCTTCTTTCGAGGAACAGCAGAAATGAATTCCTGGAAACGTACGGATGACATGACAACTGCAATCACCAACAGGCAGTTGGGTTTCGTTAGTAGCCCGCTACCCTGGTAAACAAAACCACTCTTCACAAATTGCCTCAGACTCCAACCAACAGAACCGCCCTTCGCAAGTGGCCCTGGGCACTACCCAATACAACTGCTCTTTACACCAGGACAGTAATCAAAGAGCTCCGTACACAGTTCGTTTTTGGTTATCTTCATCAGTATGAGCTGTGCGGAAACGCCAACACCTGAAACATTCCTTTCAGGTGAGAACCTGAGGCGCCCTATGGGCTTAAACCCGACCTTTGCATAGCACCTTCTCGCCCTGAAGTTTTCCTTCTCCACCCTAAGGTAAATAGTCTCAATGGAATATGTTTCAAAAACCCACCTGGCAAAAGTCAATACAGTATCTGTGCCTATTCCTTGATTCCAGTATTCTTTCTCACCGATAACCACTCTTAGTTCCCCTGTATGTAGTCGCCAAGATATGTTGAGGATCTCAACTTCTCCGATGAACTTTCCATCCAGAGTCTCAACTGCAAAGGTTCTTTTGTTGGCTGGCGGTTTCTCCAAGTACCACTCTCTGGCTTCAGCCCTGCAGGTAAACTTCTTTCCGGCCCACCTGGATATCTCCTCATCCTCATCCCATTCCACCAGTTTAGCCAAGTCGTGTTCAGTAACTGCCCTTAGACGAACCATAGTTCCCGTCAATTCAACGTCTGAGTTTCTAGTTCTTCGCAAATTAATGCCCCCTTAGAGCAGGGGCCACCTCCCTTCGCCACTGCCGGCATGATGCGTGCACAACAGCAAAAGAAACAAAGCCAAAAAATGCACAGAATATCACCCGGCAATTCCGTGACTCCATGGAATTCGACGTGACATGCGGATTACCTGCCAAATGAAGGGTTGTAATTTCGGGAAGGGGTAGCATAAGCTTCCTGAAGAACCTGTACATGATAACCAGACCCTATTGGTCACAGGTACCCCAATTATGAAGGTAATATGATTTAGGGCTTTGGAAGCGCTTCGACCCGCCTCTAGTGTTTTTCGTGCGCACTGCCGGCATGCTTGTGGAATTTCAGCCGAACACGCAACTGCTTGGGGGCGGAACCGTGCGCGGGCGCAAACGTTCCGGCTGATGTGTGTTAGAACGTGACAGGTGCGGGGTTGAACCGTGCACAGGCGCAAACGTTGTGGCTGATGTGTGTTAAAGCGTGACAGATGCGAGCCG
>DUTL01000185.1 GCA_012842105.1 Candidatus Fermentithermobacillaceae bacterium
CAGCGCCTTTGACCTCGGGCAAAGATAAGACTTTTGTTGCAGTCCATTCAAGCAAAGTCCTTCCGCCTATTGTTACAAACTGTTTTGGTTTGGAACAGCCGGCCCGTACGCCCAGCCCGGCTGCAGGAATCACTGCCCAAAGTTGTTCAGTCATGTTCATCTGCCCGGTCAAGCAATTTCGGTTTAGCAAATATCATTCTCCCTGCAGGAGTAGTGTGGCAATTAGTAACTACAATAGGTATGTCCTGGCCCACAAATTTTCGTGCTTGTTCAACGACCACCATAGTTCCGTCTTCCAGATAGCCAACTCCTTGTCCGGGCTCTTTGCCTTCTTTTATCACATGGATAATCAATTCTTCACCTGCAGACACAATGGGTTTAAGCGCATTGGCCAATTGATTGATGTTGAGAACTCCAACATCTTGAAATTCAGCAATCTTCGCCAGGTTGTAATCGGTTGTTATGATTAGCGCACCTGTAGCCTTGGCCATTTTCAAAAGCCTGAGATCTACATCCAGGTCAGCATCTTCTTCCCAATCCTGCATCACTATTTCAACGGGCGCTTCCTTTTGCATTGCGTTCAAAATATCCAGGCCGCGCCTGCCTTTGTTCCGCTTCATATTATCTGATGAATCAGCTATGCTCCTGAGTTCATCCAATATGAAATTTGGGATAATTACAGGCCCTTCCATAAACCCCGTGCTGCAAACATCAGCTATGCGTCCGTCTATGATAGTGCTTGTGTCAAGAATCTTGCCTGAAGAAAAACCGCCTTGAGCTGCCGGATTTTCATTCTTTGACCCTGCCATGGTTCTTCGGAACCGTTTTGGGCTAATTGCAAATATATCTTCTTTTTTGCTCCTGGCAACTACAATGCCAATATAACCAAACAAAACCATGGCAAGAGACGGAAGTACACTGCCAACAATAGGTATTCTAGCCAGAGAAGGAGTAATTAAGTTAGCTATTATAAGGCCGATTATGAGACCACCCGCTCCGACCAAAATATCCTGAAGAGACATCTTCACCATTCGGTTTTCAAGCCATTTAACGCCTTTTTTGACCAAAACTGCTATAGGAGGCCCTATGAAAAAGAAAATCACCGAAATCACACCGGCCATAAGCAAAACCACTCCGGCTGACTCGATAATACCAAACTCTTTCTTGAAAAATACGCTAAGGGGAACCAACAAGTAGAAACCAACTGCCCCGCCTATGAGGGCTCCAAGAACAGCAAAATACCTCCCTGCTTTCTCCAAAAGTTACACCTCCCTCCGGAATAATTCCAGCTGACATTATTATATGTCAAATACCAGTCATAAACCAAGTTCCCTTCCTATTCTCATTAAAAATCGCATCTGCCTTCTGCCTCGTAAAGGTCAAACATTAAGTTTGATCCAGGCACCAATTTATGGTATAATTCGATCGTCTAACGTGTAGTGGGAGGTATAAGGATGTTTAGAGTTGGAGACCGAGTAGTATATCCAATGCACGGTGCTGGGACCATAGAGGGAATTGAACAAAAAGAGATCCTCGGTAAGACTCATAGATACTATGTATTGCAACTTCCCATAAGCGACATGAAAGTCATGATCCCAGTTGATAACACCGAAGAAATCGGGCTCAGAGATGTAATAGACAAATCGCAGATTGAAGAGGTTCTGGAGATTCTTAAGCAAGACCCTACGCCTATGTCTTCTAACTGGAACAGGCGCTACCGCAGTAACCTTGAAAAAATCAAGACCGGCGACATATTCGAAGTAGCAGGTGTGGTAAGAAACCTTGCAGCCAGACACAAAGAAAAAGGTTTGTCTACAGGCGAACGAAAAATGCTTGATAGCGCCAAAGAAATCCTGCTGTCAGAACTTATCCTCGCTAGCGATTGGGACAGGGAGCAAGCTGTCGAAATCATCGAACAGATCCTTTCGTAAAATGCCTTTTCTTGACTCTTGACCCTGGCTAAAGTAAAATTGTTTTACACACTTTTTTAAGTGAGGTGGGCGTGTGGCTCAGAGGGAGAGCGTTCGGTTCGCATCCGAAAAGCCGCGGGTTCGAATCCCGCCACGTCCACCAAAGCATTTCCTTCTAAACCTTGTAAGAGGTGAGAATAGTGAATGACCTGCTCTGTGATGGATTTCAAGAAGCTGTCAACGAATATCTAATCCGGCACAAAAGTATCCTGGATGTTTTAAGCAAACTCAGCGAGTCCAGCGGCCGGGTTAACCGAGCAGTAGCAAAGGCGGTCACCTCATGCGGTTGCATTCGAATAGACGCGGCCAAACAATCGATCCCCGCTGATATCGGCTCATTGGCATCAATCAGAGACTACATGAGAGACCATGTTGAAGGAGAACTCTGCGAGTACTGCACCGAAATACTCGAAGATGAAATCGGAAGAACCCTTTTTTACCTGGCGGCATTATGCAATGTGCTTGATCTTAACCTTTACAACATATTGCTTAAAGAGCAAGAACGTGTGACCTGCCTCGGTATTTTCAACTTTTCGTAGTTTTGCGGTAGAATCTTATTATTTACTTTTGATCAGGGCGTTTCGCACCCCCTCTTCAACGGTCGAGACGCCTATTGTTATGGGAGAAGAACTGCTGTCTGTGAATCCATGTGGTACAAGCACTCTTTCAAACCCCAGGCGTGAAGCTTCCCTTACCCTGTCTTCCATTCTGGGAACCATTCTCACTTCTCCTGAAAGCCCTATTTCTCCAAAACAAGCTACATTATGCCGCACCGGTATGTCATAGTAGCTTGAGACCATGGCAACCCCGCAGGCAAGATCTATTCCCGGCTCGTTAACCTTTGCTCCGCCGGCGATTTTTACGAATACGTCCATCTTGTCCAGCCCGGAAACCAGGTACTTTGACATGACCGCCGCAGTCAAAAGCAACTTCTGATAATCGATTTCACCTGCAACGCGTCTGGGAGTACCATACAGGCAGGGTGTCACAAGCGCTTGAACTTCCACGAGAATGGGTTTGTTGCCTTGAACGCACACTGATACGCAACACCCTGAGCGGTCTGCGATTCTTTCAGAAAGAAAGAACTCAGACGGGTTCCGTATCTCTACAAGGCCTTTTTCACCCATCCGGAAAACCGAAACTTCATCAGTAGCTCCGAAACGGTTCTTCCTTGCCCTAACGATGCGGTAAAGATGGCTTAGTTCTCCTTCAAAATACAAAACCGTGTCTACAAGATGCTCAAGAAGCCTGGGGCCGGCAAGGTCCCCTGTTTTAACGGTGTGCCCCACAAGAATCACTGTGACGTTCTCCGACTTGGCGTACTCTTGAAACCTAATAGCACAGGATCTTATCTGAGCGGGGCTTCCGGGCAAAGAGTCTACAGAAGGGTCTTCACATGTCTGAATTGAATCCACTACCAGGAGTCCCGGCTTTATTTCCAAACACATCCCGAGAATCGCGTCCATGTTCCTTTCAGATGCGAAGTACAATCCCTGGGACTCAATACCCAATCTGTCAGCCCTAATCTTGACCTGTCCAAGGGATTCTTCTCCGGATATGTATAATGAACGCCCAATTGATGAAGTGACATTATCGGCAACAGACAACAGAAGCGTAGATTTGCCTATTCCGGGTTCGCCACCAAGAAGCAGCAGCGAGCCCGGCACAAAGCCACCGCCCAGAGTTCTGTCGAACTCTGGAAGCCCACTGGAAAACCTCTTCACATTCTCGAGAGCCACCGCAGACAGTACAACAGGCGTCTGCCGTCTACCTGCCCTTTTGGCACCCCGTGGCTTTGTAACGGTGGGCTGCTCCTCAAGGGTGTTCCACTCTCCGCATTCGGGGCAACGTCCATACCATCGTAACGATTGATACCCGCAAGATGAGCATACAAACCTGCTATTAGAAGCAGAAGGCGGCATAGAATCCTCACTACCTTTCTTAAGGAGAGTTCTATGCCGCGCATCTGTTTTCCTCTGAAATCCCCACGCATGGTTGTTCAAATGTCAGCCCTGCTGCACGGCTGTAAACCTCGAAACACGAGCCACCTCGAGTAGCCTGGCGGTTGCCGGTTGCGCCCCTGCCTTACTTCACCGGCTCTTTAGCTGATTCACCGGCTGTGGATACAGATGGGGTGAACTCCAGCTTCCCGTTCTTTCCGAGGCTTACTTTTACCTTCTCAGTCTCCCTGAGTTCGCCCTTTAGAACCATATCTGAAAGGGGATCTTCCACAAGCCGTTGGATTGCCCTTCTTAAGGGCCTGGCGCCGTAATCAGGGTCAGTACCTTCCTCGATCAGCTTGATCTTGGCTTCCTCAGTAACCTCCATAAACAAACCTGCCGATTCCCGCAACCTTCCCTCAACATCCCTTAACTGAAGGTTCACAATCTCCTTCAAGTGCTCAGTTGTCAATGCATGAAATACTATGATTTCATCTACTCTGTTAACAAATTCCGGCCTGAACATCCTCTTTACAGCGTCCATTACCCGTGATTTCATTTCGTCGTGAGCACGCTGGGTGTCTCTTTCCACTGTGAAACCTAAGACCGCTCTTCCGTGTATGGCTTCAGCTCCGGCGTTAGACGTCATGATAATGACTGTGTTTCTGAAGTCCACTGTACGCCCTTGGGCCTCAGTAAGCCTTCCATCCTCAAGAACCTGCAGCAGCACGTTGAAAACATCAGGATGTGCCTTTTCAATTTCGTCCAGCAAGATCACAGAATAGGGCCGCCTACGAACAGCCTCAGTAAGTTGCCCGCCCTCATCGTAACCTACGTAACCCGGAGGCGCACCCACCAGCCTTGAAACGGTATGCCTTTCCTGGTACTCAGACATGTCGAGCCTGATCATTGCATCTTCATCGTCAAATAGCACTTCAGCCAAAGCCCGCGCCAATTCAGTTTTGCCCACTCCGGTAGGCCCGAGGAAAATGAACGAACCTATTGGCCGTTTCGGATCCTTAAGCCCTGCCCTTGAACGGCGAACAGCCCTGGATACTGCTTCAACAGCATCATTCTGGCCAATAACACGCTTGTGCAGTTCTTCTTCCAGATTCAGCAGCCTTTCAGACTCGCCTGCAGCCAACCTCCTGACCGGAATGCCGGTCCAATCTGCGATGATTGCTGCGATGTCTTCGGCCGTGACTGTAGTTTTCCCGGGTATATCGTTAGTCTTCCATGCTTTCCGCTTTTCATCCAGAAGCTCGTTCAAGTGCTGCTCCTCGTCTCGCAACCGCGCTGCCTTCTCGAATTCCTGTGAAGCAACTGCCTCTTCTTTCTCGCGAATCAGTGTCTCAAGCTTAATCTCGAGTTCCCTTAAGTCCTTAGGGGCTTCAAAGGCTTTCATCCGTACCCTGGATCCGGCTTCATCTATCAGGTCAATTGCCTTATCCGGGAGGAACCTGTCAGCAACATATCTCGCCGATAGGTTGGAAGCTGCTTCCAGCGCTTCATGAGTGTACTGCACCCCGTGGTGAGCCTCATATCGATCCCTGATCCCTTTCAGAATCTCCATGGTCTCATCTACGTTAGGCTCTGAAACCAAAACCGGCTGGAACCTTCTTTCAAGCGCAGCATCTTTTTCTACATGCTTTCTGTACTCATCAAGGGTGGTAGCCCCTATGCACTGAAGCTCCCCTCGCGACAACATGGGTTTGAGGATGCTTGAAGCATCTATAGCTCCTTCGGCGGCACCTGCGCCGATTATGTTGTGCATTTCATCAATAAACAGGATTACGTCACCGGAACGTTTTATTTCCTCAAGAACTTTCTTGAGACGTTCTTCAAATTCGCCCCGGTACTTGGTTCCGGCAACCAGCGCAGCCAAATCCAATGTGATAACGCGCTTATCCCTGAGCATCTCAGGAACCATTCCGGTTTTTACGTCCTGGGCTAAACCCTCTGCTATTGCAGTCTTCCCTACACCCGGTTCTCCGATCAAAACCGGGTTGTTCTTTGTTCTTCTTGAGAGTATCTGGATAACCCGCTCAATTTCCTTCTCTCTGCCAATAACCGGGTCGAGTTTATCCTGGCCGGCAAGTTCAGTTAAATCCCGGCCATAAGCATCCAGGGTAGGAGTCTTTCTGCGCCCTGCTCTTGCCCGCTTATCAGAACGCTGTTCCGGGACTTCTCCGCCTACCCGCTTTACAATTTCATCGCGCACCTTGTCATAATCTGCGCCTAGGCCGGCAAGTATTTGGGCGGCAAGCCCTTCTTCTTCACGAATCAAAGCAAGAAGTATGTGTTCCGTTCCTATATAAGAGTGGCCTAAGCCACTTGCCTCTTCCGGCAACAGCTGCAACACCTTTTTGGCGGATTTGGTAACTGCATCAATAGAAGGTACTGCAGGCTTTGTTTCAACCGACTTGTCTATTTCATTCTTGACCTGTGCAGGCTGAATACCCAGGCTTTCCAGCACCAGAAGCGCAACGCTTCCACGCTCTCTAAGAAGCCCAAGCAATATGTGTTCGCTGTCCATAGTTTGCGCACCACGGCTTCTGGCTTCTTCCTGCGCCCAGGTAAGGACCCTCATCGCACGTTCTGTATATCTTTGCCTTCCGTCCATTTGTCTGCCTCCTTCAACATTCCGTTCAAACACCCTTTGAAGAAAGGTGCTTTCTTATCAAATCTGCCCGCCGGATATCCCTCTCCTGGGCAGTAAGTGTCGTTTCGAAAACCTTCTGCACGTAATTGGGCCGGGACAGCACAAGTATCTCATTGACATCGCTTATTGTAAGGCCGGGAATCATGTGGAACTCCGCTCCAAGCCTTAAATCCGACCAAAGCTTGATTGCCTCATCTGACGTAATCTTCCGCGCATTAGAGAGTAAGCCAAGCGCTCTGAAAACCCGATCCTCAACTTCAATACGGTGATTTTTGAACAGTGTTTCGCGAACTCTAATCTCCTCGCTTACCACTTGTTTTACAACTAAAGACAGGTTCTCGATTATTTCCTTCTCAGTTTGTCCAAGAGTAATCTGGTTGGATATTTGAAAAACATTCCCCTGGCCTTCAGTTCCTTCGCCGTAAAGCCCTCGCACCACAAGGCCTACTTTGTTCACTGCCGTAAGGACCCGTGATATTTCATTCGCAACGGCAAGCGCCGGCAGGTGAACCATTACTGAAGCCCTGAGCCCGGTTCCTGCGTTGGTGGGGCAGGATGTGAGATACCCAATTTGCTCATCGTAAGCATAATCAAGGCCCTGTTCGCAAAGGTCATCTATCCCGCTTGCCAGCACCCATGCTTCGTCCAGTTCCAAACCGGAACGGAGAACCTGGAGCCGCAGATGATCTTCTTCATTCACCATGATTGCAACTGATTCATCGTACCTCAGGACCAAGCCTTTGCCCGTCTTGCTTACTGCATGCTGAGGGCTTATCAAGTGCTTTTCAACAAGAACCTGGCAGTCCAACGGTGAAATGTCGCTCAAACTGGTTTGGATGATTGGCCCTCCAAACCCCCTTTCGCCTACGCGGCCAACAGTCTGAAACACCTTTTTCAGAACCAGATCTGCATCCTTCCCCGAAAGAAGGTGGGGAAAAGGAACGTCTTCAAGGTTGCGTGCAAGCCTTACCCTTGAGGAAATGGCCACATTTCCCAGGTTCCCGCTTCCGTCCATCCAGGGCGAAGACGAGTTTCGAAGTATGTTCTGAAAAATATCCGCTTTTTTGCCCTTCACTCCGGATTCCCCCTTAGCTTCGCCTCAAACTGTTTGATCCTGTCTCTAAGTTCTGCAGCTTTTTCGTAAGCTTCATCTGACACAGCTCTGGCCAACTGCTTCTTCAATTCTTCCAGTTCCCTTCGTATTTGGGCTCCTTCACCAGTTGCAGCCGGCGCCTTTCCCACGTGCCTGTCTGAACCGTGAATCCGCCTGAGAAGCGGTTCCAGGCGGTCTTCAAAAACCTCGTAGCACCTGGAACATCCTAACCGTCCGGCCCGGGCAAAATCTCTGTAGCTCATTCCGCATACCGGGCATCTGGGCCCCTCTGTACCCGGGCCCAGCGAGGGCAGGGCTTCCATTTGGGAACCAAGAAAAGCTGACAGCAGATTGTTGATTGAGAAACTCGGTTGGAATAAGACGCCCAGGGTCAAGAATCCGGACCGCTGAGCACATTCCCTGCAAAGATGCATGGTTGTCTTTCTGCCATTTATTATTCTTTCGATATGCACCGTTGCCTGAGATTTGCCACATTCTTCGCATAACATAGCCAGTCACTCCTCATCTTCAACCACTGAAAAATACGCACTTAGAACAGCCCTGAATATTCTCGCTCTTAGCCAGTCTCTATGCGGCAGGTCCAAAGCCAGGGTATCCCTGGATACTGCCGCCTGCATCATCTTGAAGCTCCTTACATCTATTAATTTTTCTTCAAAAAGCCTTAGAAGATATCCGTAGGCCTCGTCCTGAGACAGGTATGACCCTATACTCTTCATAATGTCTGCGATACCGTCTGTCAGTTCCATCCTTACTACCCTAATGTACCCGCCGCCGCCTCGTTTGGATTCCACAACATAACCACGTTCAGGTTGGAACCGGGAACTCAACACATAGGTAATTTGTGAAGGAACACACCTAAAATAATCAGCGAGATAGGATCTTTGTATTTCAGCCACTCCCCCGCCTTCTTCAACAAGCGCTAAGATATATGCTTCGATAAGGTCGGCAAGGCTAGCCATTACAATCACTCCTGCGCAAATAGACCTTCTTATTTTGACTTTGACTATCATTGACTATACGTATATATTACATCACCGGCACAAAAAAACAAGGGGTTAGACAAATACTTACCGTGGCCAATTGTCAGCACAATACGTAGATTATGTGCTTATCCCGGGCTCTTCAACCATATCGCCTCAAAGGCCTAGTATAAGGCCCACCCTCCGCCGTATACGTTTTATTTTTCCGATCATCTGAAATTCTCTATGAGGTATTTCTCCAAAGCCCACGCTGCCACCGCACCGTCGCCAACAGCCGTTGCCACTTGCCTTAGCAGTTTTTCTCTTACATCGCCTACGGCAAACAGCCCTGAAGTCCTGGTAGACATATCTTCCCGTGTCTTTACATAACCGTTTGCAGTCAAATCCGCCAGTCCGTCTAAGGGAGTGGAGTTCGGAACTGAACCCACATACAGAAATACGCCATCGACTTCTATCTCCTCAGACTTGCCGGTTTTTACGTTTCTGACAACCAGTGACTTCAGCTGTCCGTTTCCCTTCATTTCTTCCACTGTGCTGTTGAGCCTGAGGGTGATACAGGAATTCTCAACAACCTTGTTTATGTTGGCAAGGCCGGCGCGAAACTGATCGCGCCTATGTACCAGGATCACCCTGCCGGCATACCTGGTCAGAAACTGAGCTTCAGTCAGCGCCGAGTCGCCGCCGCCCACAACTGCAACAGTCTTACCCCTGAATAAGGCGCCGTCACACGTGGCACAAAAACTTATCCCCCGGCCAATGAACTCATCTTCACCGGGAACTCCCAGGGGCCTTGGAGATGTACCTGCCGCCCAGATAACGCTCTTGGTCTCATAGTGCTTACCATCGCCTGTAATTGAAAACAGGTGATTCTCCTTTTTGACCGAACTAACCTCGCCGAAATCAACGTCGGCTCCAAAACCTTTGGCTTGCTCAATCATGAATTCCATTAGTTCAGGGCCTGATACCCCCTGGGGGAACCCCGGATAGTTGTAAATCATGTTCGTGGTCCCGGCCTGGCCGCCGCCACCCATGGGATCGAAAAGTTTGACCTTCAAACCAGCTCTTGCGGCATAAATAGCAGAAGTTACACCGGCCGGCCCCCCTCCTGCAATAATGACATCGTGGATCACTTATGAGACCTCCCTCAATGACTATGGTGCCAATAAGTACTCTGCCTTGATGCTAGCACGCCAAAACTTCCAAACTCAAGTGTTTCGCATGTTTTACATCGACTGCCATTTGGAATGATATAACACGGAGGTGTATACTGATGGCGTTTAAATTCAGAAATGCCGGCAACCTTTTCAGAGACAACAGATTGATGCTGATTCTGGGGGCCATTGCCGTTGCAGTCATTATCGCTGCTGCCAGAGGCCAATACTTAAAGCCCAAAAGCAAAATTCCTTCAGAAGAACCGTCGATATCAGTGTTTTTTCACAAGACAGGCGAAATCAAATCTATGCCTCTGGAAACCTATTTGGAAGGAGTCGTTGCTGCGGAAATGGACCCAAACTGGCCCTTAGCCGCACTGGAAGCTCAGGCCATAGTCGCCCGGACCTTTACCCTGAAGAAGTTGCAAGAGGGGCCTGTGGAAGGACGTAACGCTCAAGCCAGTACTGATCCCAAGGAGTTTCAGGCATATGACGCAGCCAGAATAAATGACAGCGTAAAACAAGCGGTAAAGAACACCAGAGGCCAGGTGATTACTTATGGCGGAGAGCCAATTAGGGCATGGTTTCATTCAAGTTCCGGAGGCAAAACAGCCAGTGCCGCCGAAGGCCTCAACTTCACGAAAGAAAACGCTCCGTATGCACAACCGGTCACTGATGTTCAGCAGGAACCAAGCCATGAATGGACCTGCGCTTTTTCAGCCGGTGAAGTTCTTCAAGCCGCCAGAGCCGTGGGCGTGCAACTGGATAAGCTCACTTCGATAAGCATCGGGCGGAGAGGATCCTCAGGCAGAGCCGAGACATTGAAAATAAACGGGAAAGAAGTACCGGCACCCCAGTTCCGGCTGGCCATAGGCGACAAAACAATGCGTTCCACCCTAATAGACACCCTCCG
>DUTL01000011.1 GCA_012842105.1 Candidatus Fermentithermobacillaceae bacterium
GAATGTAACTGTTGCTTTTCCGTTGGCGGTTTGCTCTTGTTAAGCAAAAAACCGACCACTCTCATGGCCGGTTACGCCGCTGGCTATTGCAGAGCCAGGCGTCCAGTCTAGCCAGCGGCGTAACCGGCCATGAGAGTGGTCGGTTTTTTGCTTAACAAGAGCAAACCGCCCCATTTGAATGTAACTGTTGCTTTTCCGTTTTTCATAAAGTATATTTCAAGAGTTGATTTTAGAATACATTTTTGACGTTCGGGCATATACATAAAGAGTTTCTACGGGCTCAATTGCTGCAGATGGTCAGGGCGGTTGCATAGAGAACAGATTTGCAGGCGCGTCTTAATGGTGGATGCAGGAGGTCATATTATGAAAATCGCCATCATTGACGATCACCCGATCGTGTGTCAAGGCATAAGTGCGATTTTGGCACCTGAAAAGGATTTGGACGTTGTTGCATGTATCTCCAGCGGTAAAGAAGCCGAATGCAAGCTTGCGGAGTTTGCACCGGATATGGTCTTGGTGGATCTGCGGTTACCCGGTGAATCGGGTTTAGATATCATAGAAAGACTCAAGCCTTTACTCCCAAACTCAAAGTTCGTGGTGTTCAGCACTTTTTCCACTACTGACGATGTACTAAGAGCCATGGAAGTAGGGGTTGACGGTTATATACTCAAAGAAATGCTTCCGGAAGAGCTGATTTCGGCCCTTAGGCTCGTAAGTCAGGGACGCCCATATATTGATCCGTCAATAATGCAGACAATTGTCCAATGGCAGAAGAAAACCGCAAGCCCCCTTGCGCTTCTCACCCCCAGAGAGCGGGAAGTACTTGAATCTCTGTCAAGAGGGCTGAGCAATCGTCAAATTGGTGAAGACCTATTTATTACCGAGCATACAGTAAAGAAACATATAGGCTCCATCCTGGCAAAACTCGGCCTTGATGACAGGACCCAGGCGGCGCTTTATGCTGTATCTAATGCAGCAACAAGCCCAAAAAGGCACGAGTCGCCTGCATAATTGAGAAGTTGGTTGGCCCAGCGCCTCACGGGCAAAGTGCTGTATGGATGGAGGTTCAAATCGGGCAGCTCTGAGATACGAGAGTTCCAGGGCCCTGGGTTTGTGAGATGTCATTGAGCCAGAAGTAAATGCTTTCTCGATAATGAAGGGAGGGCGGGGCCGGTCCCCTAGGCTAAAGCATGGGATCGCCCACAATATATGAAAGCCTGTGCAGAAGAAGCAACGAGCCAAACACATATTCTTGAGCCAGGCAACTCAAGGCGCCTTCTTCAAAGCATTATTTCACACATTAATCCTACTGCCGAACCTTACAGCGCTCGCAACACTCTTGTCGTGCTCAGGTTCATTTCCTGGTTTTCCGTCTCCCTCATATATCTTGCATCTGGCAACATACCGTCGATTCCGTTTAAGCTTATTCTCGTGTTCGGGCTTCTTGTTGAAGGTTTGGTAGCGGAATATATTTATCTAGCGTGGGTTGATGATGTTACAGGCCTTGCTGCGCTTTTGGCAGCGGAGACAATAGGAATCTGTGTGCTGTTGCTCCCTACAGGCGGGCTTGAAAGCCCCTTTGCATGGTACGCCTTAAACCTTGTCTTCGCGGCAGCGTCTCTTCTGCCTCAGGCATGGTGCTACGGAATTTCCACCAGTCTTATGCTAAGTGCCATCTTCGGAAGTTACCTGGTCGATCACAACTTCTCACTCAGTAACATTTTGCGTCATAAGGCGTTGATACTGCTTGTTTTCGTATCGCTGACTATTGCGGCTGACCAAATAGCACGTTTGGTCAGAAAACTCTCAGAGGTATGCCGCGATCTTGAAAGAGCCACAGAACTTGCAGAAAGCACGGCTAACCATACCAGAGCACTGTACCAGGCACTTGAAGCATGCTCAAGCCAGGACAATACCAAACACCTGGCAGATTTGCTTGCATCATACGCAGCCAAACTCACGGGGTCCAGGGCAGGGTTTTGCATTTTATGGGAAAGTTCCGGAAAACCCACAGCATCAATATATGATGAAGAGATGATACTGCCGCAGGTATTCCAAGATTTAGCTGCCCATGAATGCACCACTGTTTGTGAAACTCAAGGGCCTCTTTGTGTACTCCAGGCATTATCGGACTCTCCCAGTATCAGTTCAGAAAACTTCATGATGATTCCCCTGGAAACTTCATCTATTAACTGCGGTGTTCTAGGTTACTTTTCTACAGATGAGTCCCTCGGTAATGAAAGCCGGTTGAAATCTCTGCAATTCCTTTCTGACCTCGGGGCCATAGCAATAGAGAGGCGTCAGCTTGAAATCATCTCCGCCCGCCTAAAAGTGTCTGAAGAGCAAAACCGTATTGCCAACGAAATCCACGACGGTGTGTCTCAGTACCTGTTCGGGCTTACTTGCGGTTTACACTCACTGTCAACTCGGAACAACCACTTGCAGGAAGCGGACATTCAACAAGAATTGGATCTTCTTAAGAGAACAGCTAACCACGCATCGAGAGAACTTAGAGCCTCGATTTACCGCATGAGCCCGCTCAAACGCGGTAAGCACCTTTTCATCTCTGAAGTCGATTCGTTTGTGAAGGATCAAGCCGGCCTGAACAAGATTAGAATAGCCTTCACTCCAACGGGCTCAGAAGACTCGGTCAGCCCTGCACTGCGCAAAGCGCTCTCCAGGGTAATACGCGAGGCCACCTCAAACGCCATAAGGCACGGCAAAGCAGACGATATAAGTATCTCCCTGGATATGGCTCCTCACAGAGTAGCCCTGAACATCTGCGACAATGGGCAAGGCTTCAATCCGGGCGATCAGGCAAAACCAGAGTTTGAGGGCATAGGGCTTATGAGCATGAGAAGCCTGATGGACACATTCGACGGCAGCTTTGCCATTGACAGTTCGCCTGAAAGCGGTACCAAGGATTCTTGTGTTATCCCTGCTGAAAAATGACCCGCCATCTCTGGCCCATCAGGCTTGGCTATGCTAATTCATCGTCTCAAATTCATTTTGCAAAGATAGCTTTAATCTGCTTTAGGTACTCTCTGATTGGCAGATTTTGCGGGCACGCTTCTTCACACCGTCCACACTCTGCACAATCGGCCGGGTCACCGCAGCTTTCAATGATCCTTTCATGTCTGTTTGCCAGTTTGTCAAGAGTATTGTACATATAGGCATCATTATAAGCCGCAAAAAGCTTGGGAATTGAGATCCCCTGGGGGCAAGGCATGCAATATTCACACTTAGTGCAGTCAACCTTTGTTCGCCCACGGTAAGAAGCCTTTACTTCATCGAGTAACGCAAGGCCTTCTTCAGTCAAGGAATTAGGCAACGCAGTACGGGCAGTTTCAATATTCTCCTTAACCTGGCTAAGCGCATTCATCCCGCTAAGCACCACAGTCACTTCCGGGTGATTCAGAACCCAGCGCAAAGCCCAATCGGCCGGAGTGCGCCGTACTTCATACCTTCCCATGATATTCTGTACTTCATCAGGCAAATTCTGAACCAGCCGTCCACCTCGTAGTGGTTCCATTATCACTACAGCCATGTTCTTGCCGGCCGCATACTTGAGGCCTTCCGTACCGGCCTGAAAATTCTCATCCATGTAATTGTACTGGATTTGGCAAAAATCCCAGCCATATGAATCTACAATGGATTTGAAAGTGTCTACATCATCATGAAATGAAAAACCTGCATACCGAATGCGCCCATCCTGTTTTGCCCGGTCAAGGAACCTGAATGCACCTGCTTCGACAAGAGACGGCCACCTATCCTTGTTTAAGTGATGGAGCAAATACATATCGATGTAATCAGTCTGGAGTTTGCCAAGCTGTACATCGAGATACCTGTCAAAGTCATCATGCTTCTCGATTAGCCACGTAGGGCACTTAGTTGCAAGTTTCACCCGGCTTCTGTAATCGCCCTTCAGAATGCGCCCAACAGCTACTTCGTTCTGCTCACGGTGATAGCTGAAGGCGGTATCAACATAATCCACACCGTTATCTACAGCATAATGAATCATTTCCGCAGTTTTTTCTTCATCGATTTTATCTGGCTGATTGTCGATTACCGGAAGCCGCATACAACCAAAGCCTAGAGCTGAAACCTTGAAATTGTGAGATCCGAACTTTCTACGCTGCAATATTATGCCTCCAAATCACAATGTAATGTCTGAAATACTTCGAGACTATAATGATTTTTCCCTGCTTAACGGCCTACGGGCTCTCTAAAATGGCATAAATGAACGTACCCGGCCCACGAAGATTGGTTTCCCGGTTCAGAAAGTGCAATCGAGCGCAATTTGCTGCGAGGTGGCAAGACAAAGCAGAAGGTAGCCTAAAGTAGTAGTCAAAACTACACCTTGGCATTACCCTTTTGTC
>DUTL01000186.1 GCA_012842105.1 Candidatus Fermentithermobacillaceae bacterium
AGGACAGTGGCGTGCCGCAAGGCTCTCCGGTTACAGTGGCGGGACCACTCAGGATTTTCACCTGATTCCCTATTCACCCCATGGATGGGGCACCTGTAATCTGTCACTATTCAGTTGTCGAAGGTATTATATCAGAAGTCTGAGGAACATGGTAACCAACATGGTGAAACGTTTAGGACCGTCCCCAATGTTTCATCACGTCCCAGCTTCCCGGCGGTATACCTTCCCTGCTTCCAGGGATACTCCTCTTGCCCGGTAGAGTTCGCTTATGGTAACAATCTGGTAACCGCGGCTCTCAAGTTCTGGCACGATTATTTTCACTGCATCTGCCGTGCTCATATAGATATCGTGCATCAAGATGATATCGCCGTCCCGCACGTTTTCGAGCACTTGTTTGCTAACATAGGCGGCATCTCTGGTTTCCCAGTCCCTGGTATCCAACGACCACAGAATCACCGGCATGTCGATGCTTTGCCTTAGCTCATCGTTGTATGATCCATAAGTCGGCCTCATTACCACAGGTTCAATGCCGGCAACTGACTTTACGGCGCTTTGGGTTTTTTCAATTTGATACTGCAACTCTTCAACCGCCAAGGTGGTAAGCTGCTTGTGGCTCAAACTGTGATTACCTATCTGGTGGCCTTCATTAACCATCCGCTTCAATATGTCTGCATTATCAGGTACACGGTTTCCAAGAACGAAGAACGTTGCAACCGCGTCATGTGCCTTCAAGGTATCGAGTATGGAACCTGTGCTCCTGGCAAATGGGCCATCATCAAAAGTCAGTGCTACCATGGGTTTGTCAGGGTCGATTTCGCGCACCGCCGGCAAATCCCCGGCCCCCGGCTCTTCGGTATTGCCAGATTTGCCTTTGTTGTCTGGGCCGGCACCAGGATCCCTTGGATAGTCAGGGCCTCTCGGTGGAGCCTGCTGTGCCGATGGGTCCTGCTGCAACGGTGGCTCTGAAGAACCGTGGGAACCCATTAGCCCAACCAAACCATGCTTGGTAAAATCAATAATGCCTTCCAAACTTCCATAGGGTATTTCAACTCTTGGCTCACCGGCGGCACCGGCAAATATCTGATACTTCTGAAAGAGCAGCACAAGATGTTCTTGTGTGAGAAGGAAATGAGAATAGTTCTCATCAACCGGCTCTGTCCCGCTCGTAAATAGGTCAAGATCAAAATAATCGCTGTAGTCAGGATTGGCTGCAAGATCATCTCTGGCCAGCTGCGCCAGTTTCGGCAAACTGCCCTCAATCAGAATATCTCTGAGCAAGACCGGCTGTTGCATCTCCAAGTCATATACAGCCGTTTCGATCCTAACGTCGGGATGAGCATAGTAGGGCATGTTCATGAGAATTATGAACTTAATGCTCACCAGTCTATCTTCTACCAGCCAGGTTTCATAATCTACGTTGAGTTCTGCCTTTAGGTCAGAGTGTTCCGCCTCAAAGTCGTCAACCTCTGACATAAAGCCCGATATGGTATCTTCCACAAACTGCCTGGTTACAGTATCTATCTCCTCTTTTCCGAAAACCGGGTAATGCACACCTATTACGGAATCCTCGCCATATTCAATTACCGACTCTACTGTGCCTGCCTGGTGGTTTTCGGTGTTGGATTGTTGAAGGTACTTGTACCGACCGTCTACACCCTGCTTGAAATCTTTCCGTGGGCCCAAACTCGTGTCCTCAAGAGCAGATGCAGGCACCATACTCACCACACTGCAACCACTCAGAGTGATAATCATCATGAACACAAGAATCATGGCTCCGGATTTGAACAGTCGTGCAAGAGTTCCTGGTACAGCAGATTCAGTCCGTTCATGTGAGGCTTTCAGTGGACATGTATCTAAAGAATATTCCTCTAGTAGTTTCATAACTATAAACCCTCTTCGCTCCAAGACGTTGTACAAGACAAAACTTAATACGCTCACAATAGTTGGGATGTTAACATGGGCCAAATAGTTCCCACTGGAAACATATCTCAGCCATTACTTGAGCATTTTAATAGAACATTATGTTGTGAGGACGAGATTGATGTGCATCTGTGAAGCAAATTGCAACATCTGGAAGAACGGGGACGGTCCTAAACGTCTCAAACACGTGTGGGATGAAACGTTTAGGACCGTCCCCGATGTGTCACGCGTTATTCGTTCGCAAGTTCATCCCCATACTACCAATTATGGTTCGCAATTACGTCAATGGCATGAGCAGTGGTTTTGATGCCTTGAATGAATAGGTCAAGATCGAAATTCTCATTCGGCCCATGGTTACTCTCGTCAGGGTTGGCATACGGCACAGAAATAGTAGGTATCTTGAGTATCTTGGTGAACACATACTCCGGCCCGCTGGCTCCCGATAACGGAACCACGATGGGGTCGACGTCCCAGGCCCTGGCAACTGCACCGGTAATCGCCTTTGAAATGGGCAATTCCAGGCCGGTGCGTGAAGGATACATCCTCCCGTGTCTAAAAACTTTCGCTTCTGGCAAGTGCTCCTTAACATGCTTTTCTACCAGGCTGAAAATTTCATCAGGATCCTGATCTGCAACCAACCGCATGTCGATTTTGCAGATAGCTTTGTATGGAACTATTGTCCTCATACCTTCTCCCGTGTGCCCACTGGCCAAACCGGCAATGGTCATCGTAGGTTGGAACATATGCGCCTTCATAGCATCTACAGGATCCCATTTGGGCCCGGTGCCCGGATGCCTTACACCCTCGAAGTAATCTTCAACATCAAAAGGAATAGCTTTCAAAACTTCTTCCTCGGCCGGAGTTACAGGCCTGACCTTATCATAGAAACCTTTGACGAGCACTTTACCGTCTGGAGACCTCATAGTGTTAAGCAGATGAGCCATACGCCATGCAGGATTAGGAATCAAGGCACCATAATGCCCTGAGTGGCAGTCCCTCATGTTTTCCTCCAGCACTATTTCCACATCAATTATTCCCCTGCACCCAAAAAGCACCTGTGGGCGGCCTGAGTAGTGAATGGGGCCATCGGAAAAATAGCATAGGTTCGCGTTGAACAGCTCCTTGTTTTCCTCGACCAAGGCCGCAAGGTTCACGCTGCCGCTCTCTTCTTCACCATCCAAGAGAAACTTCACACTACACGGAAGTTCTCCATGGTTTTTGATAAAAGCGTCGACGGCAATGATATGCGTAAGTAGTTGCCCCTTGTTGTCTCCGGTGCCTCTCCCGTACATACGCCCGTCCTTGATAGTAGGCTCAAACGGAGGAGTATCCCAAAGTTCCAAAGCCCCTACAGGCTGCACGTCATAATGCCCGTAGAAGATGACTGTGGGAGTTCCGGGCACTATCCTCTCAGCGTATACTGCAGGCAAACCCGCAGTTGGCATAATCCTGGCATCAAGGCCTACTTCGGCCAGCATGTCGCAAAGAATCCTGGCGCACTCTTCCACGCCTTCTCCTGTTGCACTCACGCTGGGCTGACGTATGATCTTTGCCATTTTCTCAATGCTCTGGTTTCTTGTTGAATCAATCCAGTTTAGTACTTTGTCCAATGAAGCCACTTAAAGCCCTCCTTGCTTTTCATAAATTCCGGCGGTTTCCGCACTTCCAGCGCTTACCACTTCCGGCGTCCGGTACCTTCCTCACGCTTCCGGCGCCTCCATTCTTCCTGTAATTTCATGCACAGCGATGCCCCACAGAGCCCCAGTGCTTCCCGGCCTTCCGATTTTACATGCTTCCGGTAGTCTTTGCTTCTTCCTTCATCATCGCCTGGCGCGAAGCGCTCTCCAAAGAAGATTTTCTCCCCCAAGAGTGAATGAGCAGCGCCACGGCAATTATTCCATACCCTATGAAGACTCTGAAAAACTCACCGATTTGAGCATTGCCCATAAGACGTTGGCCTGCTGCAGGAGAAACAATAAAGAGCAGCTGAAACAGTAAAGTTCCAATAAGCCCCTGGCCAACGGTTGCACTGGTCACGCTTGCTCCCCCAACCAAAAGCGATGCAATTGCCACTGTGCCAATCTGTTGATGACTGTTGAAAGTATTAATCGTACCCATGTTCTGGAGGAATATCACTTGCCCTATTGCCGCAAGGACTGTAGACAATACCATAGCAATGACCCTGGTACGATCTACATTAATGCCTGCAACAGAGGCAACCCCCATGTCCTGGCCAACAGCCCTGAGCTCCTGGCCAAGTTTGGTTTTGTAGAGCCATCTCATGCCGAAACACAACGCAATCACTACAGCAAACGAACCTACGGGAATATTGATGCCCAGCACCTTTATCCTGAGAAGGTTGTCAAGAGCATACTTACAGTACTTAAGCTCAATTGTGCCGCGCAGGCCGACTCCTGTGTCTAGTACGATTTCCGGGTTGTCAATGGGAAACACAGTGCCTACCATGAACAGAAACACCAGTAAATATAAACCATTTGCGAAAAACCCCAGCATCATGCTGGTTATCATCTCGCGGCCCCGTGCCTTGTTGAGCACGTGGCCGGCGGATATGCCCAAGAGTATAGCAATAGGGATCGATAGAACCACTGCAGTGATTAGCCCCACCAACCCCGGCAGTTTACAGTGGGTTGCTACAATCAGCCCAACCTGCCCGGCCATGGCTCCAAGCACAATAGCGAAGTTCAACCCGAGCCCTGCAGTAACCGGAATTATCAAAGACAGGACCAAAAACCAGTTACGGGCCAGCCGAGATATGAGCTCTTGAGCGATATACCTTATGTTCTGGCCACTAATGAGCACGCCCAAAACGCACATGCACAGGAAAAGTGCGGGAACGGCGTTTCGCCGCAATAGCTCTTTCACGTGTAATTGCTCCTTCACCCGCAATGGCTCTTTCACCCGCAACCCCTCTTTTACTTGAACCCCCTCTTTCACTCGAAACCCCTTCTCAACTCTGGATTGCTTTCCCACTAACCATCACCTTCCTTCCGTGTCAGCGCATAAAGAATCATGCCGTTTGAGATGATGGTTTTGGCGACCTCAGAAATGTCTCCTTCTATCACGCTCCGGGTCACAGGTAGAGCAATGGTCAGGAGGGTTTGAAACAGTACGGTTCCGAGCACGGCATTCAAGACATCTGCTTTCCGGGCGGTGGCGCCGCCAATCAAAACAGCTGCAACTGCCGGGAAAGCCATCATTAACGGAGCTGTGTACAGCTGCACATAGCCCAGGCTCTGGCAGTAAATCACCATCCCCATAGCTCCTAAGGCCGTAGATAAAACAGTGCCAAGGATCCTCATCTTGTCTACATTGATGCCGCATGATACAGCAAACGCGGGATTGGCACCTGCAATTCTCATCGATATGCCTAACCTGGTTTTGAAGAATACCCCCATGAGCAAACAAGCCACGGCAAAAACCAGTAGCAATCCTGTAGGGACTTTCACGCCGAATAGCGTAAACCCCCAAAATCTATCAAGGATCCCTGAAAGGGAGTCGCCTACGGCAAGTGTCATACGAAGCCCCTTGCCGCCAACTACCCAGATCATTTCCGGGTTCTTAAACGGGGCCAGGAGCCAAAACATGCACATACCAGAAACAATGGAGAATCCGGCATATGTGCCGATCATCATTTCCTGCCCGCGTACACGGTTAAGGACCAGGCCATATAAATACCCTGCAGCAATTCCTAGAACACACGCTACCAGGAGTGCAATTGCAAGGCCAAGAAAGCCTGTAAGCCTGAACTCCATCACAACCAACATACCAATCAGGCCCGCAATGATGCCAATGGGTAATCCAAAATTAAGGCCTGCTCCCGATTGCACACTGGGAACCATGGCAAGCACCATGACCCCGTTCATCCCTATCCTTACCAGTGAATTGCCCAAAAGCATCGAGGTAGGCAAATGGTTTATAGTGGCAACCACCAGCAGCGCTACGAGAAACAGCATTATTGTAAGCCTTGGAAGGCCAAACTTGCATAGCACTTGCTTCAGAGAATCAATCACCTGGAACCCCTCCTCCCCCGGCCATACAAAAGCCAAACTCGGCGTCAGGAGCATCAGGGCTCAGAATCCCGTGGATCTTTCCGTTGTACATAATGGCTATTCGGTCACACATGGATCTCAGTTCTGCAAGTTCAGATGACGTCATGACAACAGTGATACCTTTTTCGGCGTTCAACCTCTTTATGACGCTTAGAACCCGTTCCTTTGCCCCAACGTCTATGCCACGTGTGGGCTCCGAAACCAGGAGCACTTCGGGTTCCATGGTTATGGCTTTGGCAACACACACTTTTTGCTGATTGCCGCCGCTCAACCTCCGGACACTCTGCTGAGGCCCTGTGCACTTGATGTCCAGCAGCGAAATCATCTCACGGGCGTGTTCCCTGATAGACTTACCGTCTTCAACTGAGATGGGCAAAGGCCCCACTTTTTTGACAAACTTATTTCGGCTGACAACACTTGCGAGGGCAATGTTATCCTCAATGGACTCATCAAGCAAAAGGCCTACACCCCGGCGATCCTCTGAAAGAAACACGAGCCCTGCGTCTAAAGCTGCCCGTGAATCATTCAATGGAATCTCTTGGCTGTCGCACATAACAGTACCGGCAGAATGGCATAGCCCCATTAGGCCATTGGCAATGCCTAGCTTTCCATGTCCTGCAAGCCCTCCTATGCCGAGAATCTCACCTTTCCGGACGTTCAAATCTACGCCGTTGACGTACTCGCCGGGCATGTCCACACTTAGATTTCTGATCTCCAAAATGTTACCGTTACCGGTAGTTCTTCCGGGCTGTGTGGCTTTCGAATTGCTTATCTTCCTACCTACCATCATTTCTGCAATATTTTCTACCCTGGCTTCGTGCTTGGGTACAGTGCATATCACTTCGCCGTCTCTTAGCACGGTGATTGTATCAGCTATCTCAAATACTTCGTCGAGCCTGTGGCTGATAAACAACACCCCAATTCCTGATCCGGCCAGTTTGTTCAAGGCAGAGAGCAACCTTGATGATTCAGTCTCAGTCAAAACGGCAGTAGGTTCGTCTAGCACTATCAGGGATAAGTCCGTTTTGTCGATTTCCCTGGCTATCTCGATGAACTGGCGGTGGCCAACCGGCATGCCCATCAAAGGCAGCCATTCATCTACGCCGATTTCAATCCTGTCTAATGCCTGCCTGGTATCATAACCCATCTTGTGCAAATTAATCGTCTCAAACTTTGGGCCTGCAACCTTTGAAAACCAGTTCGGTTTGGTAGGCTCACGATTCAGTTTCACATTCTCGGCCACAGAAAAACCAGGCAGTAGCATGAATTCCTGATGGACCATCCCTATGCCGGCATCCATAGCATCTTTGGGGCTCTTGATCTCAGATTTCCTTCCCTTAAGCCAAACTTCCCCTGTAAACCCTCCTGTCTCGTGAATAACCGGCATGCCAAACAGGATGTTCATTAGGGTGCTCTTCCCTGCTCCATTCTCCCCAACCAACGCATGTATTTCGCCACGCTTCAAAGATAAGTTGACTTTGTTTAGTACAGGATTGTCTCCATAAGCCTTTGAGACATCCTTGACTTGAAGCACCCAATTGTCGTCCAATTGCTACCACCTCTGTTCGTACGATGAAGCAGCAGAACCGTAGCTCTGCTGCCTCTTGGCCTTCATTTAGTTCTCAGCGCCAAAAATGTGAGATCCGGCAATGACTACGTAGTAATTGAGATCATCTGACAGCTGCCTGACAAACATCTCATTGCCTGCCTCTTCCTCCAACTGCTTCTTAATGGCAGGCATGTCAGTAAGGTCGGTTTGTCCGTCTACAGCCTGGAAGGCCAGTTCAACCAAAGACTGAATAATAGTCATATTAAGGGCAACAGGCCACGTTGCAAAACGGCCTGCCCCGCCTTTTTCAACAATCTTCTCCTCAATGGCATCCATAATCGCGTTCATATCTCCGGCCATTCCTTTTACGTCAATTCCCAGTGCACCGGGATAGCCCATGGTCGGCCCGGGGCTGCATTGTTCCGGGAAGATACACCCTGCTTCAAGAGCTGCCCTGATAAGAGGCTCTTGCATAGCAAGGTTGGTCCCGAACACAGCGATATCCTTGCCGTGGGCATTAACTTGCAGGGGTACATCCTCAAGGATGAATTTCTGAGTGCCTGGAATGCCGTCAGGGCCCATTGGATCAGGTGAAGAAATCTCGATGAACTCCATACCCAGGTTCTCACATTCTTGCTTAAATCTCTCTCTGCGCTGGGAAACCAAAGTTATTGACATATGCCTTGGGAATGAATAATGTACAAATTTGGTGGCGCCCATTTTTTTTGCCAATTCGGGAATAGTCTTGCCACGTTCTGGTTCATCACGGTCTACGACAAGATCGGCCTTTTCGCCAACTACTTTGGGATCTTCGTGAGTCACGCCGACCAAAAGGAGAATGTCGTCTCGTGTTTGCCGAACCTTGTCCAAAGCAGCAGAAGTTCCAGGCACACCCTGGCAAACCACAATGGCTTTTATGTCGGGGTCGGCCGCCAATTCCGTAATGCGCCCAATCATTGTTTCCTGCTCTTGCATGAAATTGTCGGGATAGGTGACATGAACCACACGGTCTCCGTAGCGTTCTTTCATTACTTCCGCTGCGCGATACTCATCTTCTCCCTGGGAGACAGTACCGGTCACAATACCTACCTTGAAATCGCTGGCTTGTCCGCCCGGCCCACAGCCGGCCATGGTGATTGACAATACAGCCAGCAGCAGTAATACAACAACCTTTCTAAGTTTGCTCATAGTTCGATTCCTCCTGTAATACACTATCCATACACTTGCGTTAACCGGTCAAAATACACGAGCCGAACTAAAAATTGTATAAAAAGATCCCCCCCTCCTTTCTCTCACGAGCTGAAGAGACAACGATATATGTGCAATAATGCAGGTGGATTTATGAATATTAGTTGCAACTATATATGACTTTGGAGGGATGAGTCAAGCGGACGTGGGAATGAAATCGAATAATTCCATTTTGTGGCTATGTGCCAGGGCTTGGCTCCCTCACATACGCCACTGGCCCCGAGGTAGCTCCAGACGGAGGCAAGTGATGCGGTAGCCAACCCGCGAACGTCATAATGAATACCAATCGTTGCAGCAGCCAGAGCCCTAAATCTTACCCCGTCTGAGTAAATCTAAGCATCGGGAATAGGATTGCAGCCTCGTTCATATCAGAGTAGCGGGCGTTCAAATATCTGTAGCGACAGTCCGTCTTGATACATTGCCGTTTGATACACTTCAGCCGCAACGTTTGCGCCTACGCACGGTTCCGACCCCCATACGTCACGTTCTAACACACTTCAGCCGCAACGTTTGCGCCTGCGCACGGTTCAATCCCGGATATGTCACGTTTTAACACACTTCAGCCGCAACGTTTGCGCCTGCGCACGGTTCCATCCCGCATATGTCATGTTCTAACACACATCAGCCGCAACGTTTGCGCCTGTGCACGGTTCCATCCCGCATATGTCATGTTCTAACACACATCAGCCGCAACGTTTGTGCCTGCGCACGCTTCCGCCCCGCATATGTCACGTTCTAACACACATCAGCCGCAACGTTTGCGCCTGCGCACGCTTCAACC
>DUTL01000187.1 GCA_012842105.1 Candidatus Fermentithermobacillaceae bacterium
ATCCTATCACGCGTTCCGGTGCAAGCTCTGAGCGTGCCAAAGCTACATAAGACATGACGTCTACCGGGTTGGTCACAATTAGCAGTATGGCGTTTGGGGCAAGATTGCCGGCTTTTTCCGCTATGTCGCCTACTATCGCTGCGTTTTTATTGACAAGGTCCATTCTTGTTTCGCCTGGTTTTTGGGACGAACCGGCCGCAATCACAACAAGGTCTGAATCTACCAGGTCTTCCATGGTACCTGCCCAGATGGTTGTGCGTTCCACCAGTGACATGGCGTGGTTCAAGTCCATGGACTCTCCCAGGGATTTCTCTCTGTTAGCATCGATTAAGCAAATCTCGTCTGTTGTTCCTTTGAGCAAGAGCGTGTAAGCATATGTGGCGCCCACAAGTCCCGTACCCACAATTGATACCTTAGAAGGCTTCTGAAACGAAAGGTTGGCCATTTTGACTACCTCCACCTGCTGAATTTTGGTAGCGCACGCTAGCAAGATGTCTTGTCGTACATTAACCTTCCCCAAATCACGCTCAGTGTTTCAGGTTCTGGATGTGGTGGAGATAGCATGTCTAAGGTCTAGGTGACACTTTTAGGACCGTCCCCAACGTCTCACTGACACGTCGAGACGTTGGGGACGGTCCTAAAAGTGTCAGGAAAGCCGGGAATCAGGGGGCAACCGGAACTCTGATTGCCCATATGGTGCCACGGTTATCGCCTTGGAGAATCATGTGACTGAAGCCGGACTTTGTGTCTTCATTGTACGTCTTAAGCACCAGCGGGTCGACAAACAAGAAAGTATCTCTGATTTTGAAGTCTGTCTGAGTATTTCCTGCGTGTATTGCGAGAACACCTCTGGCGCCTCCTGTCACATATATTCGGTCAAGATTGGGCACTCCGCCAAATAGAGTGGAGTAACCTTGCAGGTGCCAGGGGATTTCACCGTTACTCTGGTAATATGCAGTAATGCGCCCACTGTAATCGGGAGCAAGGATGAACGGCTGCCCTCCGGCGCGCTTTTGGGAATACACTGGTAACGAAGGCTCCATGAAAGATCTCCAGTTTACCCCTTTCCAAATTTCCTGGCCGTTGAGTGGATTCAAAGCATACAGAAAACTTCCGCCGCTATGGCTATCGGCAGGGGTTACAGAGAACAGGGTATTCCTATATAGCAGGGAATTGCCTGCCGGAGAGTAATATACTTGCCTGCCAAGTTGCTTCACCCATACTTCTTCCCCGGTGACGGCATCTATGGCATAAAGCTTTTGATCCCAATCGCCGAAGAATACCATGCCTAACCCGGCTGACGGAGTGTTGGTTACCGCTCCCGAGGCCTGGTAGGCCCACCGCGTGATCCCTGAGACCGGGTTCAGGGCATATACTTTGCCCGAAGACGAACCTACAATCAAAAACTTGCCTTTGCCACCGGTATAGACTGCCGGAGGCTCTACAAACCCTGAAGGGTCAAGAGTGGTTTTCCATGTCATACGGCCCGTATCCTTTTCTATGCAGTGAACTTGTCCTGCGGCTGTTCCGAAATACAGTTTTCCCCTGTCGATAACACCGCCACCCCATGGCGCGCCCGCGTCATATTCCCAGATAATATCTCCGCTTTCAGAATCAATAGAATAGGCCATGCCATTTCTGGTGCCAACTATCACGTTAGAGGGCGATGCCGTAAGCATGCGGGCTACAATGGAACTTCCCAACTCCCTTTTCCACAGGACCATTCCCGTGGTATCCTTTTCAAACTCCCTGGCCGTTATATACAAACTTCCCCCGGTGGCCGTTTTGACTCTCAAAGTATGGGTTCCAGGG
>DUTL01000188.1 GCA_012842105.1 Candidatus Fermentithermobacillaceae bacterium
GGCAGAGGGAGGAAATAGCAGGCCGGCTTACCTTTCGGACTTTTGATGAATGGCAGGATTATTACGACCGGCTCAAGATGGAAGAACTCAAAAGTCCGAAAGGTAAGCCGGCCTGCTATTTCCTCCCTCTGCCGATCTAACATGCGCTCCATGGGAAACCGCTTCGAAAGGTCAATGCCTGACGGACTAAGATCTATACTATCCCTTACTGATGCAGATTTGCGAGTGTGGGGCACTATATACGTAACCTTTCTATACCCACATTCGGGGCAAACGTAAGAACGTTCGACAATCGGAGCCAGGGCGTAACCCTCAACGTCCCGGCCTCCGCCAAAAACCACTTCATCGCGTATTTCAGTAACAACAGGCAATAAGGGATTGGTTGTGCAGTCAGGACACCTTACTCCGAAAAGCGGAGAGACGAAAGCCTGGGCAAACCACGCCACTGCCAGCACAATGCCTACAATGCGCAAGTAATTCGAAAATGTGATACCCGTCCAACCCTCTAATGCGCATCTCGCCGGCTCTCCCTGAGCATCGAAAATAACAGTCAAAAGCCAGGGGTAACCTCGATACTCCAATCCTATGTGAATTCTAAATGCCTCCCCCTGAACCTCTGCTCTTGACTGCCTGGCGCTCATAAATGTTCCTTGACTTGCAACCGATCCGGCCCGCGAATCGCCGACCGCAAACTCCAGGGCTGCCTGAACCAGGGAATCTGACCTGCCCATTAGCTGGCCGCTTCCACCTGTCGTATACCGACGAAGGCCAAAGGAAAAGGCGATAAGAATTACAGCCAGGACTAAAACCCCATATCGTCTCCGCACAGGTAACACCTCCTGTTTCTCTTTGCTATTGGCTGTCCGAAAGAGCCTGGGCACAATCGTTGCACAGCCTGCAGGAAATTGGGCGCCTTTGGAAGACGTTTTGGGTGTTACTGCCCAAGGCAGGCACTGCCGACCGTACCGCTGAAACCAGCCGTCACTCGCATAAATATTACGAAAAACTCGCTTGCATGTAACATCAAGAATCTCAGGCAGAACTTGCTTCCAGGTTTATGCCGGCGGAATTCTATGCGTTGTGTAAAGCCGCAATTCTATGGACATAAGAGGCGATATATACATAAACAAGCAACCGGGCAGCCAAATAGCACGTTTTTCGGCCATTTAATTGAACAATCTGTGTTTTTATAATATCATACGATAAATATGCACAGGAGCCTTTGAATAGGCTCTTAAGGTTGTGGGCCCTTCGTCACAGAGCCTGTGCCCGGGTAAAACAGTTCCATTGAGGTATTCTTCCAGGCTGTTTCTGGATAAAAAAGGAGTTTCACAACCATGTGCAGAGATGTAACATAATGAGGTGGCAACCATACCACGGGAAAACCACCAACTAGATGCACTAACTAAATGTACTAATTTTGGGAGGGGAATCAATGCAAATCAAGAAGACGGCCGTGGTGTTCACCTGCGTTCTGCTTGTTGCTTCACTACTTGCAGGTTGCGGGCCAAAGAAACAGTCACTGCCGGCAATCAGGTTCCTGGCTGATGACAGCGAAGCCGCCAAGAAGTATGCACAGGGGCTTCAGGAAATCTTCAGAAAGAACCTGGGAATTGAGCTGGTACTGGAAAACGTCGACTTCAAAACACGTTTGCAGAAGATGAGAGACCAAGACTTCGACCTCGTCTTTGCAGGATGGGGAGCAGACTACAACGACCCCATGAGTTTCATAGACCTTTGGGTAACAGACGGCCCTTACAACGACGTGGGCTGGTCAAATGAGGAGTTCGACGAACTGGTAACTCTGGCCAAAACATCCACTGACCAACAAGAACGCATGGAAGCAATGGCCAAAGCAGAAAAGATTCTTCTGGATGAAGCACCTATTATCCCTGTCTACTGGCGCCAAAGAAACTTTGCAGAGCACCCCTGGGCCAAAGGCATTGTCAGAACAGCCTTTGCTCCGAGCAACGAGTGGAAATGGGCATATACAGAAGGCAGGCCCGGCGGAGACAATGAGCTTAACCTAAACCTTGGCGAAGAGCCCCCGGATCTTCAGTCTGTAACTTGTACCGATACAGTTTCTATTGACATTCTTAACGCCACCCTGGAAGGCCTTGTTCGAATGAACCCTGACGGAGTGTACGAGCAAGGATCAGGGCTAGCTGAAAGCTGGACTGTTTCCGATGACGGGCTGGTTTATACATTTACTATTAAGGACGGCCTAAAGTGGTCTAATGGAGAACCCCTTACCGCACACGACTTTGAATATGCATGGAAAACCGTAGTTGACCCCAGGACCGCATCTCAGTACAACTACATCATGTTCTTCGTTAAGGGAGCAGAGGATGTAGCGAATGTTGAGATTCCTGATGAGGAGGAAGATCCTGAAGGCTACAAAGACGCCATTGCTGAACTGCAAGAAGCCCTGGACAACATGGGTGTGCAGGCTATCGACGACAACCACCTGGTGGTTACGCTGGAAGCTCCCAGCACGTTCTTCCTGAGCCTGTGTGCGTTCTCTACCTACTATCCGCTTAACCAAAAGGCCCACGAGCAATGGGGCGAAGGATACGCTACAGAGGTCGACAAGATGCTTTACTGTGGCCCCTTCGTGATTGATGAATGGAAACACGGAAGCAAGATGGTCCTCAAAAAGAACACCGGTTACTGGGATGCTGACAACGTCAAACTTGATAGCATTCACTTCGACATGATCAAAGACATTAACACTCCGGTTACCATGTATGAAGCAAACGAACTCGATGCAATTGGCGTTCCCGGAGACTTCATTCCCAAGTTCCAGTCAGAGCGCCCTGACGAGTTCAAACAGATGCCCGAGGCAGTTTCATTCTACCTTGAGTGCAATCTGAACCACCCTCTGCTTAAGGACCCCAAGGTTCGACAGGCTCTGTCACTTGCCTTGGACAGGCAGGAATACTGCGACAATGTGCTCAGAAACTACTCTGAACCTGCGTATGCCTACTGTCCTCCGTCAATGCAAGGAGCTGAACCAGGCGAGGTCTTTGTAGAGAAGTACCTAAAGGATTATCTGCCCATTACCGGAGACGTTGCTAGAGCACAAAAACTCTTTAAGGAAGCGGTTGAGGCCCTCGGGTACGAAGCGCCTGAACCTCCTACAAAATAGCAGATGATGCATTAGTTACCGAGTATGTGAGAGAGTCCAGGACGAGGAGCCTCCCGCAGGCTCCTCGTCTTCATAAGGAGGCGAGGAAATGGGACGATACATCTTAAGACGATTCGGCTTTATGCTTATTTCATTATGGGTAATAGTAACCGTAAGTTTCATTCTGATGAACGCGGTCCCAGGTGGCCCCTTTACAAGTGTGAAACTCACGCCCCTGGTGGAAAAACAACTCGAGCGCAAATACGGACTGGACAAACCCAGGTGGCAGCAGTACATCACACTCTTAAAGAACCTTTTGCGCTTCGACCTTGGCCTTTCAATACGTGAGCGAGGCCGGAGCGTTAACGATATCATAAAGTATACTTTTCCAACATCGGCGGTACTTGGGTTAGAAGCGCTTACCTTTGCCGTTACGCTAGGGCTGGCTTTAGGAATCATAGCAGCTCTATATCGTGGCAAAGGGCTTGACTATGCAGCCATTATAATAGCGGTTATAGGAGTTTCGATTCCCAATTTCGTTGTGGCATCAATTCTTCAATACGTATTTGGTTATAAGTTAAACCTCCTGCCTATTGCCAGGTGGGAGAGCTTCAAGCACACAATACTGCCTGCGTTTGCCCTGGGGCTTGGTACCCTTGCAAGCATGACAAGGATGATGAGGTCTAGCATGCTGGAAGTGCTTAGCCAGGATTTCATCCGTACAGCCAAAGCGAAAGGGCTTACCTCGGCCCAGATAATATGGCGTCACGGAGTAAGAAACGCTATCCTGCCAATAGTCACAATCCTTGGCCCGCTTACTGCAGCCATCACTACAGGCACTCTGGTGATTGAGCGTATGTTTGGTATTCCAGGGCTGGGTAAGTACTTTGTTGAGAGCATATACAACCGGGATTACCCAATGATAATGGGAACAACGGTTTTCTACTCCGCCATACTGCTTTTCATGACGTTTCTCGTAGACATTGCATACGGCCTTGTTGATCCCAGAATCAGAATTGCAAGAGGAAAGGGGGACTGACCGGTGCTTAGATACAATCCAAAACCTGAAGACTTTATCCCCCTCACCCTGGATGAAAAGGAAAGCGATGCAATCACCAGGCCGCCTATAGGGTACTGGCAAGACGTATGGATGCGCTTTCGGAAAAACAAGCTGGCGCTTACGGGCCTGGCTATCCTTGCCATACTGGGGATAATGGCGATAACCGGCCCTATTATCAGCCAATGGGATTACCGTGAGTGCGACTACGGCCACTTCAACGAATTCGTGAGCAGCAGCCACTGGTTCGGCACAGACTACCTTGGTAGGGACATGTTTACCAGGCTGTGGCACGGCACCAGGATATCGGTATTCATCGGTGTGACTGCAGCGGTCATTGACCTTGTAATCGGCGTGATCTGGGGGGGCATCGCCGGCTATTTCGGGGGCATTGTAGACGACATAATGATGCGCATAGTTGACATACTTTACGGCATACCGTACCTTCTGGTGGTAATCTTGCTTCTGGTTGTTATGGAACCAGGGCTAGCCTCTATCATCATAGCCATGAGTTTAACCGGATGGGTAGGCATGGCCAGGTTAGTGAGAGGCCAGGTGCTCCAGTTGAAAGAGATGGAATACGTGCTTGCAGCCAGGTCTATAGGTGCATCTCCTCGCAGGATCATTGCCAGGCACTTGATCCCCAATACGATGGGAGTTGTCCTGGTAAGCCTTACCTCGAGTATCCCAGGAGCCATTTTCGGCGAGGCGTTCTTAAGCTTCATCGGCTTGGGAGTGCCAATGCCGCAGGCAAGCCTTGGAACCCTGGCAAACGAAGGTTACCAGGTACTTCGGATATACCCTCAGAACATGATTATTCCTGCAGTAGCCATGAGTTTGCTAATACTATCGTTTAACTTCGTCGGCGACGGACTCAGAGACGCTCTTGACCCGCGCCTGCGCCAATAAGGAGGGATCTTACATGGAACAAACAATTACTGACCAGGAGTTGAGCAAGGCAGCCGGAAAACCACTGCTCTCCATAGAAGATCTCCAGGTATCTTTTCACACCTATGCAGGCGAAGTGCATGCAGTACGCGGTGTTACCTATTCTGTGGAACAGGGCGGTTCCCTTGCCGTTGTTGGAGAATCGGGCTGCGGAAAAACCGTAACCGTTCAGGCGGTAATGGGATTGACACCTATGCCGCCAGGCGAGATCAAGGGTGGCAGGATTATATTTGACGGCAAAAACCTGTTGACGCTGTCAGAAAAGCAAATGCAATCTGTAAGGGGCAAAGACATAGGCATGATCTTTCAAGATCCTATGACGGGGCTGAACCCTACCATGACAGTTGGCCGCCAGATTGCCGAAGCAATAGTAAAACACCAAAACCTATCCAGGCGTGAGGCAACGGAAAGGGCTGTGGAGATGCTCAGCCTCGTTGAGATACCCAACCCGGGAGTGAGGGCATATCAATATCCTCACGAATTCAGCGGAGGAATGCGCCAAAGGGCCATGATAGCCATAGCCCTGGCATGTGAGCCGCTTCTGCTCATTGCCGATGAACCAACAACTTCACTGGACGTGACCATCCAGTCACAAATCCTGGAACTCCTGCAAAGTCTGCAGGACCGGTTGGGAATGACCATAGTGCTAATCACTCATAACCTGGGAGTCGTGGCACGCCTTTCAAGAAACATCGTCGTAATGTACGCAGGCAAGGTTGTGGAAAGCGGCTCGTCTTCAGACATATTTTACAATTCGGCCCATCCTTACACTCAGGCGCTGCTTCAGTCAGTGCCAAGGCTGGACAGGCCAAGCAGAATGGAACTAGCGTCTATCCCAGGCACTCCACCGGATCTTTTTCAACCGCCGGCAGGTTGCGCCTTTGCGCCCAGATGCAAATACGCCATGAAGGTTTGCATAGAACACGACGCCCAACCTACTGTAGTTGGGGATGGCCACTACGTATCGTGCTGGCTGCATCACAAAGCCAACCCCAATCCTTTGACACAGAAGTTGCAGAACGGGGGGTCATACCAGTGACTGATTCAGTTGCCCTTCAAGTTGACAACTTGAGAAAGTACTTCCAGGTAGGAAAACGCCAGACTCTCAAGGCGGTTGATGACGTATCGTTTACAGTGAACAAGGGCGAAGTGCTGGGAATCGTAGGAGAAAGCGGATGTGGCAAAACAACTCTGGGCAGGACCGTTGCCAGACTGTATGAGCCTACGTCAGGCAAAATCCTGTTCAACGGCAAGGATATTACAACCAAGCCCGATGCTGAACTTCTTTGGTTTCGCAAGAAACTTCAAATGATCTTTCAGGATCCTTATGCGTCTTTGGACCCGCGGATGACAGTGGGCGAGATCATAGCCGAACCAATGGATATCCACAACCTGGCAAGCGGTTCGGAACGCCATGAAAAGATCAACTACCTTCTTAGCATTGTTGGGCTTAACCCGGAGCACGCCAACAGGTTCCCCCATGAGTTCTCAGGTGGCCAGAGGCAGAGAATTGGGATAGCACGGGCTCTGGCTGTAGACCCGGAGTTCATAATAGCTGATGAACCCATTTCATCACTGGACGTTTCGATTCAAGCACAAATAGTGAACCTGCTAACCCGGCTCCAAGAAGAACGGGGCCTTTCGTTCATGTTCATTGCTCACGACCTTTCCATGGTGCGTCATTTCTCACACAGGGTCGCAGTTATGTACCTGGGAAAGGTAGTCGAAATAGCCCCTTCAGGCCAGATACACGCGTCACCGCTACACCCTTATACAAAGGCTCTCATGTCTGCCAACCCAATTCCTGACCCGGTTGTAGAAGGCTCAAGGACTCGCATTAGTTTGCCAGGCGAAGTGCCTAGCCCCATAAATCCGCCGCCAGGCTGCAGGTTCGCAGGGAGATGCCCCCATGCCCATGGCCGGTGCACAGAAGAAGACCCTGTCTTGAAAGAAGTCGAGAAAGGCCACCGGGTATCGTGTTTTCTTTACTGAAGCCACAACGCCGGAAGTGAAACATTGGGGACGGTCCTAAAAGTTTCACTCCCGGCTTATTGAACATCGGCATGAACCAAGCCCCCGGGCATACGAAAGCACCTTTCCGGAGCAGGTTACCTATCGCTGCTCAGCAGCCCATAAACAAGGATGTCAAAGAACCGGCCGTCCTGAAAGTGTGCTTCCCGCCTGGCCCCTTCGTGGAGGAATCCGACAGACTGCAGTACATGGCGGCTTACTTCATTAAAGTCATAGACTTCCGCATCAATTCTGTGTACCCCTTGCCTGAAAAGTTCACTGACGAAAGATCGCAGCGCTTCTTTTGAATATCCCTTTCCTCTTTCCTCGCCCAATCCGAATCTCAGCCATGCAAACTGCCGAGTATCATCCATCCAGTCAGCCCTTACATATCCAATGGGTTTGTCCGTGCCCTTGAGTATGATTATGCAATATACCTGCCCTCTCTCCAGACTGCTTCGAATGTCTCGTTCTTCGTTTTCTGGTGTGATTACTGTATCCAAACCAGTGGACATCTCTCTTACCAAGGGATCGTTCTTCCACCGCGACAACAACGAACTGTCGGACAATTCAACACCTCTCAAATAGAGCCTTTGGCTTTCGCAGAATATGCCCAAAGTATCCCCCCCCAGAGCGGTCCTCATGGATTCAGTTCGCTCCTTAGTCTTCCTTCCCCCTCTTTCTCCAGCAACGGAAGTAATCCTGCAAATCTCGTTTTAGTGGCGGTTGGCCTTCACTGCCTCCTATCGAAGGCCAACCGCCTTGTTGTTATCATCATGTATTGGGCGTATTACCTTAGTACTACCACGTCTGAAAGGAGAATCAAAAATTGACTCAGGCTTCCTTCTTTGAAACGAGTTCTGAGCAATCCATAGTCAAGAGCTCCATAGTAGAAAAGTACTTCTGGGCTTGGGCAAAAATCATGTTATCTGAGAATCCCGGGAAAAAGATTGCCTACATAGACCTCTTCTCAGGTCCAGGCATATACAAAGATGGAATAATCTCAACTCCAATCAGAGTGCTCCAGAAGATTATTAAAGACAAAGACATGAGAGACGCAGTGGCAACAGTCTTCAATGATAGAGACACGCAAAATGTGACATCCTTGAAACAGTACATCTCCCAGCTTCCTGGTATCGACAGCTTAAGGTACCAACCGCAAGTGCTAAGCTATGAAGTTGGCAGTCAAATCGCAGAGCTTTTATCTGGAATCGACCTAGTGCCAACTTTGCTCTTCATAGACCCATGGGGCTACAAGGGGCTGACATTGCGCCTCATTGGGGGTGTACTCAAGAACTGGGGATGCGACTGCATATTCTTCTTCAACTATAATCGCATACTGCCTGGGCTATCGCATCCAAACCCACTGATCCAGGAGCACATGGACGCTCTATTTGGCCATGAACAAGCCGAATCCTTACGATCCCGTCTTGGCATAATGGAACCCGCTGCGAAAGAAGCAGAGGTTATCGAGGAGTTGACAAAGTCACTGGTTGAGATTGGGGGAGAATACGTACTGCCTTTCTGCTTCAACCTTCTTCTTCAAACAGTGGGGCGGCCCACGGCGGACAGCTCGCGGAAGACTCCTGGATGGCAGAACCTGGGACCAGATGCCACCTCTCAGTGGGGCTTCACTTATGCCTTCCTCGTCGGCTACATGACAGGGATTCTTCGTTTGCATTTTGAAATCAGATTAATAGCAACCCTTGCAAGGGCCAGGACAGCAGGCAGAGCAACCCGCAACTCGAAGACGCCCGCCATTTCGGATATGAGTATTCACCGTTCAATCCGTTGAAACCTGCCTCTTTCCTATCTCGTCCAAATAGATGCATCGAATAAATGCTTGAGTGCAAAGTGCACGTGTGCGACGGATGGATATACCTGGCAAACGCGCCATGTAGATGCATCACGTTATCCGGCAAATCAGTGATTCGCAACCAATAGTTGACACCCGGTTGGTAGAATGACGGCCGGCCCGGCTTTAGAATTACGTCGAGGTGATGAAGACGATGAATGTGAAGAACATAACCCTTGGTCAACGTATACAGAACTTGAGAAAGCGGCAGGGACTTTCTCAGGAAGCACTGGCCGAAAAGCTCAATGTGAGCCGTCAGGCGGTTTCCAAATGGGAAACAGGGTTGTCCAATCCGGATAGTCAGAATCTGATACTCCTGGCCAGGTTGTTCAATGTTTCGATGGATGAACTTATCCGGCCCGAACCTGCCGGACCTGCCAGGCCTGAAAAGGCCCCTGCCCAGTATAGTAAACCCGAAAGACGAAGCAAGGCAAACGCTCACAGGTTAATGGCTGTCCTGGCGCTCTTGGTAGGCTGCATAGGAGCAAGCCTCTGGTTCTTTTTTGCCGGCAGAGGAAGCGAAGCAACAGGCGAAGCCCCCAGCGAATACGCACTGTGTTGGACCAGCGGTTCTCACAGGTATAGCATGGCCATTGGAATACAGGAAGGGAAATTCCCCTGGAAAACCA
>DUTL01000189.1 GCA_012842105.1 Candidatus Fermentithermobacillaceae bacterium
GCCTGTTGACCATTCTTCAGTTTTAGCGGTTAAAATGTATGAACTTATATTTTATCTCTGCAAACTCGACCTTGGCGACAAGAAGTCTTTGAGAAGGCTGTATAAGTATCAGTATCATCTCACAAGACATGAAAAGAGTACTAATCCGAAATGGAGTAAGTTTATTGATATGATGGACGAGCTCTATATTTAGCACCGGAACTTTGAGAGACAGGCAAGCATCTCAAGAGAAACGATTGGGACAAATTGGTCCCCGGTTTTGGCCAATAAGGAAGGCCATTGCAGTGGCCCCTGGAAATCCCCTTGTAGCCATAACGAGGGGAGGAATCAGGAGGATGCTTACAATGGCGCAGATAAATTCTATCAGAGAGTTGTTTTTCGAAAAAGGTATGAGCTATGTCGAAATTGCCAGAACCTCTTTAGTGCAGACTCAGTTTGGAGGGAATTGCAGGCCGTGCATCCCTTGCATATTCCAGCAGAATCGACCACTGGATCCGTCATGAACCATCCAGCCAATCCGCCGATTCCCGTCCAGCGGATCCAGTGTTTGCCGACCATCAGATCCGAAATTTACCGATCACTTGCCGATGCTCGGTGTTTCCTTAGCCTGTCTCGCGACATCCCTATCTCGGGAGGTCGTTGTAGCATATGAAACCAAATTTGTCGTTTATCACGAGCAGGGCATCAGTTTGGGGTGGCAGATCGGCCGGCGGTGCCAACCTAAGACGCCTGCCGTTGGGGGATGCGGACGTGGTTGGGCGGTCCTCCGGGTGGCTTGCTAGAGTAACGGGGTATGGTATTGCGCTTCGACTAAAAATTACCTCCCCCGGGCAATTTTGAGGCTTATAAGGCAGCCTGCCAACGTGGGGAAGTTTTGCCCGGATGTATGTTTGCGTACGAAACTAGGAGGCAAATGCTTTCGCGTTGTATCATTGACTTCCCTACCAAGCGGCATTAGCGTGGCAAGAGTCGATGATATTCAAATCTTGACTTAGTGCTTATTTGAGGCAATCAAGTATAAGGAGACGGGGGCTCCGGTCTTGGTACGATGGAGCCTTCCCTGGAGCCTTCAGATGAGGAATAGTGTGTAGGAGTCTTCTCTTCCGTGTAGACATTACACAGGGAAAGGAGGGGGGGCTTGTGGATCGTGATGCTTGATAAGGGTACTACTAAGCCCTTGTTTATTTTACGTTTACCATTAAGCCAACGCCTGCGGCTAAGACTATGTCTTCTGTTGGCAGATACTTTCCGATGGCAGCTTTTGGAGGGGCGTTTGGCAACACGGTAATGGCCAGGATGTCTCTTCTTATAGGAAGGCTCCAATTTCTGTGGGGAGTTTGGTTTCATAATCAAATAGAGACCGAGGGTGATATATATGACAACAAAACTCAAGGCGGGTATGACCCGGACTTCTTGGTCCATAGAGCTCATGGTTTTGGCAAAAATCTTCTTTGCCCGCCTAGAATGACATTACAGACAATCGCAACCCCTGAGCACATCTTTGGCTATTGCTGTCTCTTCTGCAGCGCTACCTGTTTGGCAGGTATCCTCCGGGAATCTGGAGGCATACCCGCGCTGAAGCGCTCGTGCCGTTGACTTCAACTGCTCTCACGCAACAGCCTGAGCAGTTGTATCAAACACGAGGAAAGGCTTTCTACTTCCCCGGTTTTGGCATGCTGGGTGGCGAGTTCAAAGATCCTCCCGGCCGCTTCTGGGTCTTTCATCCTAGAACCACTCCTAAGCAGGCTGGAGATGGCCCAAGCAATCCAGTCCCTTAGTATCCCCACCGGGAAACTTCGAGCACTATCCCTGGTTCCTTTAAGAGACTCCAAGCCTCGATAACGGCCAGCGAGTACAAGGCTATGGACGACAAGGTTACAGCCATAGGCCAGCCTCTTGGTTCAATTGACATCGGCCCGAACAAGCCCTGATTTCACCAATACTTGTCTGCACTTTACCCCTACAGTACCTACTAATGCTGCCTTAACGATTTCCGTCGGCATAAACGGAACAACACATGCGAGGACGCCTACTTGCAGATTGCTCCCGGTAACAAGCATGTATTGCAGTGTCCCAAATGTATATTCCACTATGATTCCAAGGGCAAGACCACCGGCAAGCCACGGGATTGTACCTTTCTGGGCTCCCAGGCCGGCGAAAAAGGCCATGAACGGCAACGCAAGAATAAACCCGCCAGTCATACCGAATATTCGCCCAATACCCCCTCCAAATCCAGAGAACACGGGAACCCCTACCGCGCCAAGCAGAACATACATTACGACAGCTATTGTGCCACTTCGCTTTCCGAGGATAACACCTGATAACGGAATAGCAAATGTTTGCAAAGTCATAGGTACACCATAAGGCATTGGAATACATATTTGCGACGAGA
>DUTL01000190.1 GCA_012842105.1 Candidatus Fermentithermobacillaceae bacterium
GGGAGAGAAAAAGCCTCTGTGTACCGGTACCCCTTCTTCCTGCGGTCGTACTCAATGGGAGCGCCAAAAAAATCCCGGAGCCGCTCAATGTCCCGTTCCACAGTCCTTCTGTGAACCTCCAGGTGCTCGGCCAAGAACGAGCAGTTGGGGTACTGCCCTTGGGATATCAGCCTGTCAACCTCGTACAACCGCCAGAATCCTGTGATGCTGATACCGGGAATGGTAGCTGTAACGTTCTGGTGAGTTCCGCCTAGGTTTTTGCTTGGGGATATTCTAACCTTGGCTCTGCTCATGTACTCCATGCTCCTTTATTCAATACTCCTCTTATGAGCAACGTTCCCGCATAACCCCAAACTCTAATGTTGAACCATGTGGTGCATCGCCATGGGCACCACAGGGCTCCATAAATAATGGAAATACCAGTTCTCTTATACCTTATATACTCCGTAAACCAGGTATTTCCTGCTCGACATATTGGGAACGCTTGTATCTAGAGGCTTGCCCCCAAGGAACTTCGTTGATCTCGCTCAATGCCCATCCAGGTGTTTTATGGAACATTTGTAGCTACAGGCTTGGCCCGGAGCCTTATCTCTCACCCCCCTCGCGTGATAATATCCTTGTCCGGTGACACTCAGCCTTAATCCACGCTTAACATGACTCCCGGCATTTGGATGGCTTTCGGTCCGGAAATCTCCAAACAAAATGGCCCGGTACAAGCACACCGCCAGCCGGAGAGCTTCAAGCAGCCCGCCTCTCCCTGAGCAATGACCCCCCGGAGCAATAGCCTCCAAAACAGAACCTTTGGAACAGGAATCGTTACCCATACTGTAGAATCTACCCAGGGCAATAACACAGCTCAAAGGCTTGAGGATATTTAGGCGTTAAAGATCTGCTAATGAACATACGTCAACACTGCACCAGGCCATACCCACCACTGAATTTGAAGGCAACTCCAACACAAATCAGGTAGACATCAGAGGGCGAGCACCAATCAGGGCGGCCGGGACATGAAGCCGGAAACAAATCAGGCTACCCGGAAGACGAGAGAGCACCAATGCGGATGACCAAGAGGTAAAAGATGAGAGATAAGAGATGAACGAAAACTCTATAGCCCAAGGAGGGCGGTTTCACCATGACGAAGAGAATTGCACTGGTTAACGGAAAGATATTCACCGCAGCAGGCAACGCCAGGCCTGGGCACAACCATGAGCACAGTGATGAAACGGAAGTGGAGGCGCTTCTAATAGAAGGTAACAGAATAATTGAGACAGGAAGCACAGCCAGGATACTGGAAATGATCGGCGGCAGGCAAACCGTCCCACAAACCGGCAACAAGATAGGCAGGGCAACCGGTGAGCGCAAGCATGCCGGCACTCAAGCCGGCGAGAAAACCAACCGGCAGACGACACACATACCGGTAGTGGACCTTCAAGGCAGAACGGCTATACCTGGTTTCGTTGACTCCCACAACCACGTTCTTTCAACTGCCACTCTGATAGAAGGCGTCAACTGTTTCGGTATGAGGTCTATCGAAGAACTCAAGCAAGCAGTGGCGGAAAAGGCAGCAAAAGCGGAACCGGGCCAGTGGATAACAGGAGGAGGCTGGATAGAAAGCCAATTTGCAGAACGAAGAATGCCTACACGCCATGACTTGGACGAAGCTGCACCTGACCATCCTGTCTGCCTCTCACGGTTGTTCGGCATGTCGGCAGTGAACTCAAAGGCGCTTGAAGCGGCGGGCATCGGCAAAGGATTTATCCCCGAAGCAGGCAGAGTGGAACTTGATGCCTCAGGCGAACCCACAGGGATAGTACGGGAAGCCGCCCAGGGCCTTATAACCCGGGCTATGGATTCAGAACAGCAAGCCCCCATGCAGGAAGAACTGGAGCGGCGGATTATTCTGGCGCTGCAGGAATTGCTGAAATACGGCATTACTTCAGTGCTGGACCCCGGCGTCTCAGGAGACCTGATGAGAGCATACACATCCTTGTGGGCAAAAAAGACGCTGCCCCTCAGGATCACCGCAATGCCCACGTGGCACGGAAAATCCGTGATCTCCGGCGACTACGTAATCAATCCTGTGCTTGAGGCCGGCCTGCAGCCAGGGCTTGGGGACGCATGGTTCCGGGTGGGCAACTTGAAAATGGCAATAGACGGCGGGCTGGGAGCCCAAACCGCTATGATGCACGAACCTTACAGAAACTGGTCCCGTTCTACGCTGCCTGCAAGGGTGGATTTGAACAGACTGGGCAGCTATATCTACCAAAGCCATATGGCAGGATGGGGAGCCGGAATCCACTGCTGCGGAGACCTTGCCCAGGATATTGCTGTGTCACATATGGTTCAAGCAATATCTGCAAAGAAGCCCCTCCCTCATCAAAGGCATCACATAATCCACGGCTACTTTCCCACTGAGTACGCGCTAAGGTCCATGTCAGAGCACGACATAGCCATATCGCTTCAGCCCGGGTTCACCTACGTTGAAGGCGACATATATCCGGATGCTCTGGACCAACAGCGGCTTCTGGAGTTCAAGCCGGCAAGCACGTATTTATCCAGGGGCATCAGGGTCGCAATTAACACTGACGTATCCTCCGGGCCTATCGACCCCTTTGTTGCGGTGTACGGCGCCGTAGCCAGAAAAACCCTGGCAGGGCTCGACTTTGGCCAGCAAGAAGCGCTTACGCCGCGGGAAGCCATTCATTGCTTCACTCAAGGCGGAGCGTATTTGGCCTACAGAGATACTGAGTGCGGTACCCTTGCTCCGGGGCGTTATGCAGACATAGCCATTTTGGACCGCGATGTGCTTGACGGTAGCCCTGAAGAACTGCTAGGCGCCAAAGTTGTCGCCACAGTGCTGGATGGAAAGTTTGTGCATCTTACCAAAGATGCTCCAAAAGTACCGGATGAGTTTATAAGCGTGCAGCCTTAGCGGGGTTTTGCCGGGCAAAGGCTCAGATACAATCCGAGTATTGGGCGTCAAGGTTGAGCCAGAGCACGTCTTCCACCGGTAAAGGTTGAAATACAACAGCCGGCCCAAAATGAAACAATGGTATTCCCGCTGACCGCCGATTGCCGTCAGGCATCACTGCCGGTGCTACCCTTAGGCTCTCCAGTGAAACTTGTGTTTCCCAGTGCAAAGCAATACTTTCAGCGGAGCGGAAGGCCGATCACCTGCCGCTCCGCATGAAGAATCATCCTATCTTCGCTTCCTAACCAATAACCGGTAAATACCTTTTCCCAATTACATGCTATTTTGAATCCGCTTTACTGGAACCGCTTATACGGCCGTAACCGGTACGCCTCGCTAGGTTCTAAATGCAAGTTCCGTTGACCCTCTCGCTGGACCCCAGGTAAATAGCGTTAAACATCACCTTGTACGTCCCCCGGGCCTGAGCGCGGAAGTGCGGGTGGAACCCAATGAGCACTACCCGGCCCCGGCCAACGGGAATCTCCAGCAAAGATGCTTTGTTTGACAGAAGGCCCCCTCCAAGAAGCCATCCTGACATGAGCGGGTCAACAGCAGGATAACGGGCAACCACGCGCCCTGATATTGCCTCCCACGCCGGGCTCCTGGAAAACATCACGGCAGTCTCCCTGGGAAGGCCGAACCCAAGGGGATGCTCAGTATCTACAATGGCCTTGAGCACAGACCCGGGGGCAAAGAAATCAGGCGGTTCCTTGCCCTCAAGCACACTAATGACAGGAAGGCCCAGTTCTTCAATGGCCCAACCACAAGAAGCATCTGCAAATACACAAGTGCCGCCTGCCTCCACAAAAGCGGCAACAGCTTCTTTGCCTTCAGAGCCCAGCCCGCCAACGTACTCAGGCGGGTACACTCCGGGCGGGTTGCCATCCCTTATGAGCTGAGGCCGCATAGACGGGAAAATGACCGTGTCAAACTGTTCTTGCAGATTGCCATGCCTGATGCGCCGGTTGGCCACGGCCTCATACGGAAATCCGTATTCCTCGAGCACATACCTGAGCCAGCCTTCATCTGCCACCGGCCTATAAGCTTTATATACCGCAACTCTAGGCCTCTTCA
>DUTL01000191.1 GCA_012842105.1 Candidatus Fermentithermobacillaceae bacterium
ATCAACCCGCTGTTCAATACCCTGGTGGTTATCTTGCCTTCACCGGTTTCCAGGGCCTCCAGTTGAATGTTGCCGTCGTCCAACAAGATCAGAGCCCCGGGAGCTACAACCTCTGAAAGCCGGGGAAAAGACACAGGTGCCTGCTGGGCATTTCCCAAGATCTGTTCGCCGGTCAATACGAACCGGCTGCCCTCTTCCAAAAATGCCTTTCCACCTTCGAACGTACCCAATCTTATCTCCGGCCCGCGGGTGTCAAGCATCATACCAATTCTCTTCCCGGCTCGTTTGGCTGCCCATCCCAGGTTTTCCATCCGGCCCCCGTGCTCGTCATGGGTTCCGTGTGAGAAGTTAAACCTGGCAACATCCATTCCGGCCCTTATCATCTGAAACAAAGTTTCCTGGTCTTCACAACCGGGGCCAATAGTGCAAACAATCTTTGTACGCCGCCTCTTGAAGGCCATCTCCTTACCACCCTGCAACCGCTGGGAACCGGCCATCTTCTTATCACCCTTCAGCCCCTGGGAATCGGCCATCTTCTCAACCACCTTCAACTGCCGGAAATTCAGAACTTTAGAGCATTACGCAACACTGAATATGACCGTCATAGCCACCCGGATCAAACCCGGCCACCCGGCCGGTTAGCCTAACTGCCGTTCATACTTACACCGGGCTATCGCAGCATCCAGGCTTATCACACTGCCGGTTTCACCTGGCCAGATCCTCCGCCAGTGTGTAGACTTCCATGTCTATGCTTTTCTTTTCGTTTATTACTTTTTCAATAGGTATCAATTTAAGTTCTGTTCCTGAGACTGCAGCCATGACGTTTGAGTGCCCTGAGCAAAGCGCATCTACAGCCTTGGCACCCAGCCTCGAGGCCAGAAGCCTGTCGAATGCTGACGGCGTTCCACCCCTCTGCACATGGCCAAGCACAGTCACCCTTGTTTCGCTTCCCATGCATGCTTCAATTCCCTCGGCAACCTTGAACCCTTTGGCAGCGCCTTCAGCCACTACAATAATGCTGTGCACTTTTCCCCGGGCTATCCCTCGTTTAAGCCTGGAACATACTTCATCCATGTCAATAGGCAGTTCAGGAATAAGTATGCTCTCAGCGCCTCCTGCAAGCCCCACAGCCAGTGCCAGCTGCCCGCTGTGACGGCCCATGGTCTCTACAACGAAAATTCTTTCGTGGGAAGTCGCCGTATCTCTGAGGCGGTTGACAGCTTCCACCCCAGTATTGACTGCAGTATCGAAACCAATTGAATAATCTGTATGAGCTATGTCGTTGTCGATTGTTGCGGGTACGCCTACCGCCCTGACTCCTCTGTTACAGAGTTCAACCATTCCTTTGAAAGTACCTTCTCCGCCAATTATTACCAAACCATCCAAACCGGTTTGTTTGACCCAGGCCGCTGCTAAATCCTGGTGCTCCGGTTCCTGGAACCTTTCAGATCTTGCAGTATGAAGAATTGTACCCCCCCTGTGGATTATGTCTGCCACAGAACTCATATCCATTGGATAAGTTTCGCCATTTAGCAACCCTTCATAGCCCCTGCGTATGCCGTAAACCTGCTGGCCGGTTGAAAGGGCACGCCGTACCACAGCCCTTAGCGCTGCATTCATGCCCGGCGCATCCCCACCGCTGGTCAGGACTCCAATCTTCACGCTACACCCTGGCAGTTCCTATGTATTGCATGATAATAGAATGAGCTTCCCTGGCTTCAAGCCTGGGAACTAGAAGTTCAACATATCTAGCCGACCGCTTATCCCGGGAACCGGTTCTAAGCATTACCAAGAGCCCCTCCTTTGCCAGCCTGTCTTTCATACCCTCGGCCTCTTCCCAACTGGATGCAACATAAACAACTTTCCACACAGGCAGGCCCATGCGCCCTTCAAAAAGGGCGGAACTTGAGGGCTTCCCCCCCTTCGCTACTGTTGTTACCGGTCACTCAATCTCACACCGATCACTCAAGCACGCTGGTCACTCAAGCTCACACCGGTTACTCAAAATCACGCCTTTACTCAAAATCCAGCAAACATGGCCGGTAATTCCGGTAATTGGCGAGGCCGTCTTCAATCCACCTCCATGCTGCCAATGTCCATGCTGTCAACCTCAAAGCAATCTCTTGCCAGCAACCTGCATATTCCTTCGTGCTCTTCTATAGTCCCCCTTGCCATCACTACCCTATCCTTCAGCAAGAACTTCCTGGCCTGTTGCCATACTCTTGGGAACACGATCACTTCCATAGAATCATACTCATCTTCCAATGAAACAAAGGCCATCTCTTCCCCTGTTCTAGTTATTATCTTCTTAACTGACAAAACCCTTCCGC
>DUTL01000012.1 GCA_012842105.1 Candidatus Fermentithermobacillaceae bacterium
AGTGCTGATTCATGATAAGCGCATTCCTTCCTAACGCTTTATAGCCAAGATGAAGGCCGCCAAAATAGCTGGCAAAATATAAAGCGTTAGGAAGGAATGCGCTTATCATGAATCAGCACTCTATTAATCTGAACCTGGGTTTATACCGCTTCGTGATGAGGATTCAGGAGCCTATGGAGCTTCCTGAGTTCAAGGGAGGCGTAATAAGGGGAGGTTTTGGCACTACCTTCAAACGCCTTACATGCTACATGGACCGTGGTAGTTCCACAAACATTAAATTTACTTGTGATAGGTGCAAAACCGGTGAGCAGTGTCCGTACAAGCTGATATTTGAACCTTCACCCCCAGCGCATGCAGACCGGCTTAGGAACCTGCAAGATATTCCGCGTCCTTTTGTGATCAGGGTTCCATCTGATTCAAGGACTCAATTGATGCCAGGCGACTACCTTGAATGGGAAATCGTTCTCGCCGGGAATGCAATGAAGTTCTTGCCATATTTCGTTGTAACGTTCAAAGCACTGGGTGAAAACGGGTTCGGTTTGTGGCGGAAAGGCAGGCGGTCTAAGGCTGATCTTGTTGAAGTCATATCCCTGCAACCATTCACAGGTGAGGCTGTTCGAGTCTACGATGGAGATTCCAATGTATTTACCAACCAGGACCACCATGTTGTGACTGAACCGGCAATTGCCGGCGTTGCCTCCCGGATTCAAGGTGACAGTGTAACCCTGAACTTTGTAAGCATAACCAGAATGAAGTATCAGGGGCGGTTCGTTGAGTCTCCTGAGTTTCATGTACTAATCAGAAACCTGCTCCGGAGGGTGTCTACCATATCTTACTTTTATCAAGGCACCGGCCTGGATCTTGATTTTACCGGGCTAATCGAACTTGCTCAGGAAGTGGCCTGTGAGAACTTGAGTATCCACTGGAAAGAATGGCGGCGTTATTCCGGAAGGTCAAGAACTACCATGGATTTTAGCGGCCTTATGGGCAGAGCAAGGTACAGAGGGCAGATAGACAAGTTCTTAATCCTCTTGTTATACGGTTCTTTGTTAAACGTAGGGAAAAACTCAACTTTCGGGTTAGGGCAGTATGTAGTGGAATGGTAATTTGAAGACTGAGCACAGGCTCAACCTTGCTCTACTCCAATCAGAGTCAATGCCTGCAAAACCTACAAGCATTTTGCTAAATGGCATAGTTATACATTTAGCCCCCAGACTTTCAGAATTTCCCGGTGACATCCGAGTTTCTGCACAAGAGAGAACCACAGCCGTTCGAATCTAATTCCTGAGATCCCGTGTATCTATCTAGGGCAGAAGAATTGTCCCTCAGGGGTTTGTGCACTCGCAAAGGAACTCATCAAATAGATGCTCATTTATGCTTATCTACGGTTGCTTTGGATACTAAGGGAATAAATAGAAGCATACTGGAAAAGATTTCATACAGGGGATGGTGCCTTCACGTCCAGGCTCCCCAAAGTAGCTGAAGGAGAGGAAGCAGTTGCATCTGTTCGTATCTGAATATGGGCGTTTCTTGGGAAAGAAATCCGAGCGTCTTGTCGTAAAGGAAAAAGGAAAGACCGTACTTGAAGTACCATTTCGGGATTTGGAGGAAGTAACCATTGCATCCAACGGTGTAAGCATATCTACAGATGCTTTGGCAGGTTGTGTTGAATTCGGAGTACCGGTCCACTTTCTGCATTCCAGCGGCAAGCCCTATGCATTGCTGGCCTCTCCTGTCCTGAATGCTACAGTGGCTACAAGGAGAGAGCAACTTAAGGCCTATGATGACGAGCGGGGGTTACATCTGGCAAAAGCCTTTGTGACCGGAAAGATAGGCAACCAGGCTAGTTTGGTCAAGTACTTTGCCAAGCACAGAAAAGGCCAGGACAGCTACTCTCAACTAATGGCTCAGGCAAAACAAATTGAAGGCCTGAGAAACCAGGTTGACGGCATAGAAGGCACAGTGGTTGATGACGTGAGGCCTTACTTGATGAACCTCGAGGGGCGCGCCGCGGCCATATATTGGAAGGCTGTAGGGGATATTGCAGTTGGCGATGAGTTTCAAGGCAGGGAACACAGGGGTGCCCGGGATCCATTCAACACTTGCCTTAATTATGGCTACGGAATTCTTTACAACCAGGTCTGGGGCGCTGTTCTTGTGGCCGGGCTCGAACCGTTTGGAGGGTTCCTGCATGTAGACCGGCCAGGGAAGCCGAGCCTGGTATTGGATTTGGTGGAGGAATTCAGGGCGCCTGCAGTAGACAGGAGTGTAATCGCGTTACTGGTGAGAGGTTGGAGGCCCAAGTTTGATGAGGATGATGGGCTTTCAAGCGAATCAAGGCGTGAAGTGGCTGATGCAGTATTATCCCGGCTGGAAGGCCGGGAGCGGTACCGGGGCGAGAAGAGAAAACTGAGCAGCGTGATAGTGAGGCAGGCAAGAAGGGTGGCTACATGCGTCAGAGGGCAGGGAAAATACAGCCCCTTTACAGCCACGTGGTAGCAGGTTGGCACCGGCGGGCGGGATGAGTGGAAGACATTGAAAGATGACATGGAATCGTTTGTGGCCTGTGCGGGCAGCCCTCAATTAGCGCTTCAGGGCTTCGCTGCTGTGGAGCTGGATGTGGCTGTTTCCGGGCTGGCCTGTGATAACTGGTTGGTGGCCGGCAGAAGAGCATGAGGCGGAGGTGAGCTGTGTGTGGTAAGTACACTGATCATCTACGATATTGTGGAAG
>DUTL01000192.1 GCA_012842105.1 Candidatus Fermentithermobacillaceae bacterium
CAACTCCTGCAACAGCTGCCGTGAGGTACGGACCAGTTTATTAATGGTTTCAACCATATGAACAGGAATTCTGATAGTCCTAGCCTGGTCAGCAATTGACCGGGTAATAGCCTGTCTTATCCACCAGGTCGCGTAAGTGCTGAGCTTGTATCCCTTTCTGTAGTCAAACTTCTCAACAGCCTTGATTAGCCCCATGTTGCCTTCCTGGATAAGGTCGAGGAAAAGCATTCCCCGTCCAACGTATCGTTTGGCAATAGACACCACAAGCCGCAAATTAGCCTCGATTAGACGCTGTTTGGCTTCTTTATCACCCATTTCCATACGCTTGGCCAGTTCCACCTCTTCTTGGGCAGTAAGAAGAGCAACCCTTCCAATTTCCTTTAAGTACATCCGAACAGGGTCATCCAGTGCAACTCCCTCAGGAACTGATAAGTCGATTTTCTTCTCCTTAGCCTCTTCTTTACCTTTAGCCTCGTCAGAATCATCAGTCTCGCGGACATCATCGTCTTCTTCGGCATCTTCGTCAGAAAGAGGGGCAGGCCTAACGGTTTTGACCGGTACAGTTGCAGTGCGCTGTGTACCCCGGCGAAGTGGAAAAGCACCCTTAGCCGATTGTCGCTCACTTACTACTTCTATACCCATATCCTGAAAACCACGGTAAACCTTTTCCGCCTCTATCTCGCCAATATCAAGGCCTTCCAGGGCATCCGCGATTTCCTTATAAGTTAAGAAGCCTTTTTCCCGGCCTTGTGCAATAAGTTCTTTGATTGCACCAGACTTTACATGCAAATCCTTCAACCCTCTTCCCTCCCGGGGAAATCACCGGGGGAACTGTCAAAGTCGTCTCCCCTCGTAGACTTCACTTGTTTAAGTAGTTCTTGATATTCACTGATAATCGTCATTAGTCTCTGTTCATCCCGCGCTTCTTGAGCCAATTTCATTTCTTCTCGCAACTCTTTCAGTTGAAATTCTTTAATTCTTCTCACACAATCCATTAGTACGCGTTCAGGCTGGTCTACGGGTCCGAATTTCGCACAGATTTCTGCGACCCAACCAGAAATCTCATGATCTTCCGTCCATGCAAGGGAATCTGTCAAGTTCACATACACCAAACGACTCGCATTGTCGGCGAAGTCACTTTCGCCAAGATAAGCATTTGCCATCTTTGTTAGTTCTGGCTTTTCTACAAGCGCCCTAATAATTCCTTCCTCAGCTCTCTGTCGTCCAAGGGCAATTCCATTGCCTCTTTTAGGACGTTCTTCCACCCTGGAACCTAACTGGTTGTCATAACCAGTAGTATTGCTGTTTTCTGGCTTTTTATACCCAGGGGCCTTCAGCGATGCCCTTCGCAACCTTCGTCTATATGATTCGACGTCCCTATCCAAAGATTCCTTCCGCACGTCAAGATGCCGCCATAACTCAGATATATACGCAGAACTCTCAAATTCGCTGTCCAAAGAAGCCAGCACCGGTATCATTATGTCCTTAACTTGAAGTTTACCTTCAACCGTTGAAATATCAGTTGATTTTGCCGCCTCATCGTATATGAACCTGATATCCGGAGTTGCGTTTTCAATCAACTCCTTGAACCTGTCCGCCCCGTACTTGCGCACAAATTCATCAGGATCTTTCGCGCCCTCGAAGGCAACAACCCTGGTGCGTCCACCTGCCTCCCGAAAAACATCAATGCAACGCCTGACAGCCCTCTTCCCCGCTTCATCCTGGTCGTATGAAAGCACTACATCATCACACAGCAGAAGGAGCGCCCTGGCCTGTTCCACTGAGAAAGCAGTACCCATCCCTGCCACTACGTGCTCCTTCTGCTGTGTGATGATGTAGTGCTTTCATACGACCAGGATGAAGCGGGGAAGAAGGCTGTCAGGCGTTGCATTGATGTTTTTCGGGAGGCAGGTG
>DUTL01000193.1 GCA_012842105.1 Candidatus Fermentithermobacillaceae bacterium
CAACTGCCTTATCAATACCACGCTTGATGAATACAGGGTTGGCCCCTGCGGCAACGTTCTTGAGCCCTTCTTTTACGATTGCCTGGGCAAGAACGGTAGCAGTGGTAGTTCCGTCGCCGGCTACGTCGTTTGTGTTGGAGGCCACTTCACGGCAAAGCTGTGCTCCCATGTTTTCGAAAGGATCTTCCAATTCTATTTCCTTTGCCACTGTAACACCGTCTTTGGTGATGACAGGCGAACCGAACTTGCGATCAAGAACTACGTTTCTTCCTTTTGGCCCCAACGTGATTTTGACTACGTTTGCAACAGCATTTACTCCTGCCAAAAGGGCCTTACGCGCCTCAACATCATACTTGATTATCTTTGCAGGCACTTAACGATTCCCTCCTTAAGAGATTTGCTTGAACAGGCCATACAGCCTTTGGTTCAAGACATTTCATTCTGAGCGAAAACCTGGTCAGCCATACTTATCAAGCGTGTTTTCATACATTCACTACTACATCAGTTATTGCTTATCTGTACGGCAATCCAGGTGACGGCCTGCGTAGCAGCTTCAGTTTAGGCCTGTATGCATACTCAGGTAGCTGCTTATGTAAAATTCCTTGGCCGTCTTCACACTCTACGTAATCAGCATTTGCGACTACATAGAAAGATAAATCAAACGGTTACTCCTTGGGCCTGGTCGCGAGAATGTCGCTTTCCCGAACAATCAAGTATTCCTCGCCGTCAACCTTGATTTCCGTGCCACTATATTTGGAGTAGATAACACGATCTCCAACCTTAACTTCAGGCGTAAGTTTTGTGCCGTTATCAAGGATCCTGCCGGGACCTACCGCAACTACTTCTCCCTCTTGCGGCTTGTCTTTGGCAGTATCAGGCAGAACAATACCGCCTTTTGTCTTTTCTTCTGCTTCGACGGGTTTTAACACTACGCGATCTGAAAGCGGCTTAAGAATCAAAATGAACCCCCCTTGTAATATTAGCTGGTAACTTCTTGTTGTTAGCACTCGCCACAGGTGAGTGCTAACCGAAGACTATTATATGGATTAGCAATACTAATTGTCAACGATTTCTTCAATCTCCATTCATTCGGTGTGGAAAACTCTGCAGTATTTACGCATCTAAGGAAACCGTGGCGGAAACAAGACGGGCCCTGCCGAATTTTCGAGCGCCTTATGAAAGGGCAACCAGACGACCGGTTCATTACCGGCGTACCTGCTTTACCGTCACTATTTCAATCGCGATGCAGAAAGGCGAGACTTCAAGACTATTCAATACATCAACGGGTCTTGGCATCATGTAGCGAAGCACAGATATGCAGCAAACCCGCTATCCAAAGCCCGCTATCTGATGATTACCAGGGGCTCAATCTTGGAATACGTTACATCGCCGATTCCCGGTACCTTTTTTAGATCTTCCTTGCGGGTAAACGGCCCCCTCTGACGGCGGAATTCGGCTATGGCTGCAGCTTTTGCGGGGCCAATTCCCGGAAGGGCTTCCAACTCACCTGCAGTTGCGGTATTTATGTTGATAGGGAAAGACACTCCGGTTGAGCCCGAGCCTGAACCGCTGCCCAGGCCCGAACCGCTCCCCCCCGAGCCATATCCCGGCGCCTGCCCGGAACCTCCTGCCACCATACCTGCTCCATGGGAACCGGAAAATTCGCCTTTCCCCGGAACGTAAATCTTGTCTTGATCGTATAGCATGCCTGCAAGATTCAGAAAATCAAGGTCTGCATCCTCAAGGGGAACGGCCAGTTCAAGAGCTTCGTAGACCCTCTGCCCCTGTCTTAGCCTGTATACCCCTGGTGACTCAACAGCACCGGCTACATGTACAAAAATCACGTTCCCATTGTCTTCCTCAGCCCGATCACCGGTGAGACCGTGAGAACCCCAGGGGTTTTCACTATCAACCATAGAACCTCCCTGGGATTCATGATCCGCGCCGGCATAGCCCTTTTGGCTTTGAACAGCTTGGCTCGAGGCATTGCTGCCATGGTGGTTGCTTTCACCTGCTACAGAATTCCCTCCGGTTGGAATCTGTCCGCCAGGTAAAAGAACAAGTTCGTTGCTTGATGAAGGGATAATTCCGCGCCACCATAAGCTGGCAGCCCCCACAAGCAAGAGAAAAGATATGATGTAGATAATGATATCTGCCCGCCGGTTCATGGCTATATGCTACCATATCTTCCACGATCTGCCAAGCTTCAGGGTGCTTATTAATTCAGGCCGAATTTTGTCGTTACCTGCTCGGTGGCGTATGTCTTAATCCCTGTCAGCGCCTGGTAACTATATTTACCAACTTGTCTTTTATGACTATCACTTTGGCAATCTTCTCTCTGGCTTCAGGCCCTTGTCCCAGCATCTTCACAATCCTCTCAGACTCAAGGGCTTTATCTGCAAGTTGTTCATCGCTGCAACCTGCCTCCACGTTGATCCGGTCCCGGACCTTCCCGTCAACCTGAACCACCAAAGTTATAATTTTCTCCTTAATAATTTCCGGATCGAACGCAGGCCAGCCCGCTTTCTCAACCGTTCCGTCGTGGCCAAGCTTTTCCCACAACTCATGAGCTATATGAGGGGCAAACGGGGCAAGCAGCTTTACCAAGGCTGCCCTGGCCTCATCCAGGGCCATCTCACTCCGGGAGTGCTCCGTAAGCCTCTGATACCTGCCGATGTAATTCGACAGTTCCATAAGCTGAGATACTGCCGTGTTCAGCGCTAACCGTTCAAAATCCTCAGTTACCTTCTTTATGCTCTGGTGAGTTATCCTCAACAGCCCTTCAGTTGAAATCCCGTCACCGGGGGCATTAGTTTCTTCGCTGCCATCAATGTCCTCACAAATAGCGGCATCCCCTGCAGAACCTCCTGGCCGGCTCGCTTCATCACAGGCGGTTTCCGAAGGCGCTTCCGGATCGTCACCTGACTCCCCGGCAACCTGCCGCCATACCCTGCGGAGGAATCGCTGGGCGCCTTCAACTCCCCGGTCAGACCATTCAAGATCTCTTTCGGGAGGGGCCGCAAACATCATGAATACACGGGCCACATCTGCGCCAAACCTGTCAACAATGTCATCAGGGGAAACCACGTTGCCCTTTGACTTGGACATTTTGGCACCGTGGAGAACAACCATGCCCTGAGTTAGCAGGTGCTTGAAAGGCTCATCAGCAGGAACCAAACCCGCGTCGTACAGAACCTTGGTAACGAACCTGGAATACAGAAGGTGCATGACTGCGTGCTCTACTCCGCCAATGTACCGGTCAACCGGGTTCCAGTAATCAACGGCCTGCTTGGAAAAAGCCACATCTGTGTCGTGGGGGCTGGCAAACCTGAAGAAGTACCACGATGAACACACAAACGTATCAATGGTATCTGTCTCACGCCTGGCAGGTTCACCGCATACAGGGCATGTAGTTTTTACGAACTGCTCATGCCTTGCCAAAGGCGAAGGGCCTTCCGGCGTAACCTTCAACCCTAAAGGCAAATGCACAGGAAGGCCTTCTTCGGGAACAGGCACTGCACCGCACTTCGGACAGTAGATGATTGGAATGGGAGCCCCCCAGTACCTTTGCCTGGAGATCAGCCAGTCCCTCATTTTATACGTAACCCTGCTCCGCCCTGCGTCGTTGTCTTCAAGGAATTGGGTGACTCTTGCCTTTCCGTCTCCGCTGCAAAGCCCGGTGAACGGGCCTGAA
>DUTL01000194.1 GCA_012842105.1 Candidatus Fermentithermobacillaceae bacterium
ACAGCTTCCGACGGGGCCTGTACAGAATTCATACAGCTTTTCGAAAACCGGTATGAAAAACAGACAGCCCTTGCGAAAGGCAGTAGTTTTCTCATACAGCAGCCTGAAATTCATACAGCTTCCGACGGGGCCTGTACAGAATTCATACAGCTTTTCAAAAACCGGTATGAAAAACAGACAGTTCAAGTTGTTTGGCACAGACGGCGTACCATTCAACCTGTTCCTATGGCGGAACTATACGGGCAGTTGATATGCATGCTGAGTTTTTGTATAATTGCTTCTGCAACCTCTTTGAGGGTACAGTATTCTAGTAGATCTTGTGTTCCCAGGGCGGGGCTAAAAATCCGTCATGGCCTTACCTGAATCGCCCTGTCAGGGCCGGATGCGCCCAGTTTTCGGTCTGGCCAGGGAAAAGGAAGAGAGGGAGGCCTGCAACGGCATGCAGGTGCTTAATGCAAAAGCTGCCCTTTTTTCGGGAAGCACGGGTTCGCCGGGCTTCAGAGGTAGATTCTCTTCGTGAGAAAAGGCCTGCCTTGAGTGGCTGGATGGGAAGGATTCCTCCGGAAAATCCGGCTGCAAAAGAGGCTAGGAAAGGCAGATCTCAGAGGAAAACTCCTAGACTGTCTCTTGGGGGTACCTGTGGGATTACGGTGTGAACTGAGTGGCGATCCAGCGCTGTTCTTGGTGACAGAACAGGTTGGCCTTAAAGGGGAACCGCCTCGGGCGTAAGCCTGGGTTGGCCTGCGGGAAATCCTGCTGGACCTTAAGTCACAAGATTTATCACAGGTATTGCCCTCAAAGAGGGGACGTGGTAATTATGGCTAAGAGACAGCGTGATAATAACCGGCGGTATATACTCCAGGCGCTGAGCCTTGGGTTTCTTGCATTCATATTGAGCTTCGGCCTCAACGCGTCATTCGAGCAACTGGCACTGGGAATTTCCTTTTACTTAAGCATTCCTCTTTTCCTGCTTGTGATTGTCCTGGGCATAGTTGCAGACGGTATAGGCGTCGCAAGCACCAAGGCAGACGAAAAGGCGCTCCTTTCCATGGCATCGAGAAAAGTGACCGGGGCCAGAGAGTCGTTATGGTTTGTTAGGAACGCTCCACGGGTATCATCCGTCTTTAATGATGTAATCGGTGATGTAGCCGCGACTTTGTCAGGCGCCCTTGCAGTTGCTATGATATACAAGGCCAGGTTCATGTTCCCATCGGTTAGCCTGGTGTGGTTAACGAGTTTGGGCGTGGGCGTTGTATCAGCTTTAGGCATAGGAGGAAAGGCATTATTCAAACCTTTTGCCCTGAAGCACGCAGAAGGAATGGTTTTACTGCTTGGGAAAGCTAGCCACCTGGTGTTTCGTGTTTTCAGGAGAAAATAAAGGGAGGAAGATATGTTGGAGCTCCGCAACGTCGAGTCTCCGGAAGACATCCGTAACCTGTCTGTCAGTGAGCTTGAGTCTCTAGCAGAAGAAATCAGAACTAAGATAATCCAGACTGTATCGAAAACCGGCGGCCATCTTGCGGCTTCCCTTGGCACGGTAGAACTCACCCTGGCTCTGCATAGCGTTTTCGATACACCTCGCGACAAGATTGTTTGGGATGTAGGGCACCAGACATATGCCCACAAACTAATAACCGGACGGTACGATAGGTTTAACACATTGCGCACACTAGGGGGTATTTCCGGCTTCCCCAAAAGGGCCGAAAGCTTGTACGATGTGTACGATACAGGGCACGCTTCAGGCTCAATATCGTTTGCCCTCGGGCATGCAAAGGCTAGAGACTTGGAATCTGAAGAATACAGCGTGGTAGCTGTCATAGGAGACGGAGCGATGACATCGGGTATCGCCTACGAAGGGCTCAACAATGCCGGGGAATTGGGAATCCCCCTCATAGTGATTCTAAACGATAACTCAATGTCAATTTCCAAGAACATAGGAGGAATAGCCCAGTATCTCACTTTGCTAAGGCTTGCCCCTGCATACCGTTCTGCCAAAGCGGTAGTTGAGAAAATGCTTGACCACATGCCTAATGTCGGGGCGTCAACAATATCCTGGCTGAGGCGTTTTAAGGGCAGTTTGAAGTGTTTTCTGCTTCCTGAAGCTTGGTTTGAAGCCCTGGGCTTCAGGTACTACGGGCCTGTAGACGGCCACGACATAGGAAGGCTCAAGAAGGTCCTGACAGAGGCCAGGTCGCTCCGGGAGCCTGTGTTCATACACGCGGTAACCCAAAAAGGAAGAGGCTATTCCTTTGCTGTGGAACACCCTGAGAAGTTTCACGGCCCCGGGCCTTTCAATGCTCAAACAGGAGAGATCATAAAGACTCCCGGCCCCCCAACCTACAGCCAGGTTTTTGGGAAAGCGCTTTCGAAGTTTGCAGAGGATAATCCCAAAATAGTGGCAATCACTGCAGCCATGGCAGATGGAACCGGGCTCAAACCGTTCCGGGAGAAGTTCCCTGAGAGGTTCTTTGATGTAGGGATAGCGGAAAGCCATGCAGTTACATTTGCCGCCGGGCTTGCCCAGGGTGGCATGGTACCGGTCGTATGCATATATTCAACGTTCCTGCAAAGAGCTTATGATCAAATTATAGAGGACGTCTGCCTTCAGAATCTGAAGGTGATTTTTGCAGTAGATCGCGCCGGCATTGCCGGACAAGACGGAGAAACCCACCACGGCCAGTTCGACTTAAGCTACCTCAGGCACATTCCGGGTTTGACCGTTATGGCGCCTAAAGACGAAAAGGAGCTTGTCAATATGCTCTGGACGGCCCTGAATATTGCGGGGCCGAGTGCCATACGTTACTCCCGGGGGTGCGGTACAGGCGTTCCAACCGGGGATGCCATGGCTAAACCTGAGGCCTTGAAGCTTGGCGAGCCTGAAGTGATATCTTCCGGAAAACACATAAACATCTTGGCGCTGGGAAGTATGGTGCATCCCGCAATTGAAGCTTCCCAGAGGCTGGCCCGGGAAGGTATATCTGCGGGTGTAATGAACGCACGGTTTGTGGTACCGTTTGATCCAGGTACTGCAGTAAGCCTTGCCCAAGAGGCGCCTGTTCTGGTTGTGGAAGAAAACGTACAGGATGGCGGGTTCGGCGAACTGGTTGTGAATGCTGCCGGCCACTTAGGACATGGGATTCACAAAATGGCGTTGCCTAAGACATTCATTCAGCACGGTTCCCAGAGCGAGCTTCGCTCTATTTATGGACTGGATGTGTCAGGAATAGTTGCACGAGTCAATAAAATACTTGCCTAGATGGGAGAAATCACCGTTGAAGAGCGCAATAGGGATTATTCCGAATTTAGGGAAAGAGAAATGCCGGGAATTTACAGAGGAGTTGATAGTATGGCTCAAGGACAGAGGATTTGACGCATGTTTACCCGCATGTGCGTCTATTGCGTTGGGCCATGGTTACAGAGTCCTGGCTATAGACGAGTGGCACGGCAATGTTGATTTTGCAGTCGTCTTGGGAGGCGACGGCACTTTGCTGGGCGCTGCCAGAGGGCTTGGACCATGGGGCATTCCGATTCTAGGAGTGAATCTGGGCCATTTCGGTTTCCTGACTGAACTTGAAACCGGCAACGCCTTTGATTACCTGCCGGAGTTTCTTTCGGGCGGTTTTACACAGGATGAGAGGCTTATGATATCAGCATCTGTGATTCGTAACGGAAAGGTGGTTTACCGGAGCCGGGCTTTGAATGAAGCCTGCGTCACAAGGGGGCCTTATGGCCGGTTGACAGTGTTATCCCTGAGAGTATCCGGCAGAGATGTGGATACCTATGCAGCTGACGGGCTTATCATCTCTACCCCGACAGGATCTACCGCATACTCACTTTCTGCAGGCGGCCCTATTGTGGCTCCGGAGATCGATGCTCTCCTGGTTACTCCGATTTGCCCCCATACTCTCTATTCCAGGTCAATTATGGTTCCGGCGTCTGAATCTTGCGAAATAGAAGTAACCTTGCCCAGCCAATCTACTATGCTGTCGCTAGATGGGCAGGAATTCTGCTCCCTCGAAAAGAATGACATGATTATAGTCAAGAAATCAGAATTCAAGGTAGTGCTTCTCCGGCGCAAAGGATGGTCATTTTACAACGTGTTGCGCAAAAAGATGAAAGAAGGAGCGGCCAGGTTACCTCGAGGCGATGCCGGCTGAGTGGCAAAACCATTGATATGAGGAGGCATTTCCTGCATGAAGGCCAAGAGGCAAATGAGAATTATAGAACTGGTATCTCATAATATTATCACGAGCCAGGAAGAATTGTGCCGAATGCTTGCCGAAGAAGGGATAAAAGTCACGCAAGCGACGATATCAAGGGATATCAAAGAACTCAATATGGTGAGGGTTCCAGCCGGCGATGGAAGATATAAATATGCACTTATGCCCGGTGATCCTACTGCAGTGTACAAGGAACGTTTCCACAGGTTGTTTATGGATTGCTGTATCGACATGTCAAAATCCGGAAATCTCGTGTTTGTGAAGACCATTTCCGGAACTGCTTCAGCCGTGGGAGAGGCAATCGACGGTTTGAAGTTAGACGGTATTTTGGGAACGGTGGCCGGAGACAACGCGGTGCTTGTAGTCGCCAGGGACGGATATCCTGCCAGTGAAGTGCTGCAATCCTTACGCAATATAGCGGGACTGTGATGATCTTTGCTTACATATCTACGTATTAGAAACTTTGGGATTTTCAACGATATCGACCTTGAACTTGGGCCGGGCCTGACTGTTTTTACGGGAGAGACAGGAGCCGGCAAGTCAATGATCGTTGATGCAGTCATGGCCTGCCTTGGTTACAGAACTTCTCCTGATACCATAAGGGCCGGCGAGGAACGGGCCATACTGGAACTTCTGGTTTCCCCGCCAAGACACATTGTGCCTGAGCTGAACCATGTACTCAACGTTTCACAAGAGGTGCCTGAGATTATGATTCAGCGGGATATCTTGCCTGAGAGATCTTATATGCGTATCAACGGGAAGATTGCAACAATGTCCATGGCTCAGTCTATTGGCAGTTACCTGGTGGACATCCACGGACAGCAAGATCACCATTCACTTCTGAAACCTCAGAACAATTTGCCTATGCTGGATGAGATGAGCAAAGGTGTAATTGATGAGGTAAAACGCGAGTACCAGAGCGCTTTTGCCAGGCGGCAAGATATGCTTATGCAAGCTGAGGAACTCAACCGTGACGCATCCCAGCGCAAGCGAGAAATAGACTTGCTCTCATACCAGGTAGACGAAATAGACGAAGCCGGCTTGCGTGTGGGAGAAGAAGAAGAACTCAGGTTGGAATACAGGGTATTGGTATCACAGCGCAACCTCATTGAACTGGCCCAGGAGGCATATGAGAGGCTCTACGAAGGGCCCAAGGGGCTGCAGTCAGCTTATGACCAAATAACCCAGAGCATTTCATTGGCAAGAAGAATAGCAGGTATTGATCCGGCGGCTGAGAAAACTGCTCAAAGCGTGGAACAGGTTCTTTTCTCTCTTGAGGTTGCAGTGGATCTATTGAGGGATTACCAGCGGGGCTTATCTTTGGAGCCCTCAAGGCTCAAGCAAGTAGAGGCCCGGTTGGACCTTATTGAAAGACTTAAAGCCAAGTACGGAAGCACCATAGACCAGGTGTTGGAATACAGGGATGTATCAGCCGCAAGGCTTGCAAGACTTCAGGGGGCAGATGAGATCCTAAGAGGGCTTCAAGAGGAACTGAGCCAAATCGAAAATGAGATGAAGGCGCTTGGCAAGAAACTGTCTGCAATGAGACGCGAAACCTCTCTTGAAACAGAGAAGCGGATATCTTCTGTATTGGAAGAACTGGGCATGCCCGGGGCCAGGTTTATGGTTGTTTTGGACTATCAGGCTGACAATGAATCAGGCATCCTTGTAGACGGCAGGAAAATCAGGGCATTTGCCGATGGGTTTGACCGGGCAGGGTTTCTCTTCTCTGCAAACCCGGGCGAGACGCCATTGCCCATTCATAGGGTAGCTTCGGGCGGAGAATTATCCCGGCTGATGCTTGCCATCAAGTCTTGCATGGAAGGGGCCATGTCAGTTCCTACGCTTATATTTGATGAGATAGATGCAGGCGTGGGGGGCAAAGCGGGACAAGCTGTCGGCGAAAAACTATGGCAGCTAAGCCAACACCACCAAGTTTTGTGCGTTACGCATCTGGCCTCAATTGCCGCTATGGCAGATACTCATTTTGTCGTTACCAAGTATGAGAAAGGAGGCAGAACCTACGCTGAGGTTGCTGAGGTAGGCGATGAACACAGGGCCAAAGAGATTGCGCGAATGCTGAGCGGCACTGAAATTGGCGTTTCTTTGGACCACGGCCGGGAACTTATTGCTGAAGCGAAACTGCATAAGGAAAGTTTTAAGAGTTTGAAGCAGCCTGTAATTTAATAAAACCCTTCTTTACGGTGAACCTTAGTATTTGTGAAGCCGTATAGGGGGTGTGCTTCCGTTGGGGCACAATAAAAAGAAAACTTTAGGAATTGCACTCTGCATCTTCGTAATGGTCATTGTTTCTTCAGGTTCTTTCAGAATAGCTTTTTCCTTTCCCGATGCCATATCAGTCGCTACAGGAGAATTCTTCACCATTGACACTGGGTTTCCGGTAGTGTCGGTTTATTCCTCAAAGGCCTCGTCAGTTGAACGGCATCCCTTGGCAAACCTGCCAACAAAGCTGGTCTTTAACGCGGAAGAGCCAGGGAGCTTTCCCGTAGAATTCAGGTTATTTGGGCTAATACCCATACGTAAAGTATCCCTTGTTGTTGAAAAACCAGTCATGGTCATGCCAGGCGGCCACTCAATCGGTGTAATCCTTAGAAGCCATGGGCTTGTTGTTACAGGGCTTGCGCCTGTTGAGACCATAGATGGAAGGCAGGTATGGCCCGCCAAAAGCGCAGGTATTGAAGCAGGCGATGTAATCATATCTGTAAGCGATCAAAAGGTGAGAGGCAAGGAAGAATTGTCCCTGTTGATTGATACGGCAGGAAGAACCGGACAGTGGCTGGATATTTTAATCGAGAAGCCCGACGGGTCTGCAATAAGCAAAGTATTGATGCCTATGCAACACAAAGACGGGGGGTACAGGATAGGGCTTGTGGTAAGAGACTCGCTGGCAGGTGTTGGAACCCTTACGTTTTACGAGGAGGATTCCGGGTTGTATGCGGCTCTTGGCCACCTGATCTCCGAAGGTGATTCGCGACGCCCTCTCATTATGAAGGAAGGGCAGATAGTACGTTCAACGGTAGCCGGTGTCCAACCAAGCAGAAAAGGGCAGCCCGGAGAATTCCTTGGAATGTTTATCGAGGGCCATGATGAAATAGGAAACATAATCAAGAATGGGCCCTGTGGAATCAGCGGCATACTCGAGGCTTCATTGTTTAACCCGTTATACAGTGAACCGATCCCCCTGGGGCTGCCAAGCCAGGTGGCCAAAGGGCCGGCCGAGATTCTGACGACCGTGAGTGACCGCCGGATTGAGCAGTTCTCAATTGAGATTGAAAGTGTGTTTTCAGGGTCAGGAGTTTCTTCAAAAGGATTTGTGGTTAAGATAATAGACCCCCGCCTCTTATCCCTCACAGGGGGGATAGTGCAGGGAATGAGTGGGAGCCCGGTAATCCAAAATGGGCGTTTGGTCGGGGCCATAACCCATGTATTGGTGAATGATCCTGCCCGGGGCTATGGTACGTTCGCTTTATGGATGGCTCAGGAAGCTTATATAGTCCCAGGCGGTGAGTATACAGGCTTTAGAGCAGCCGGCAAGACTTTTGACGGGGATCAGGGGCAGTTTTGAAACAGTGAAGGAGGATTCTTGTCAAAAGCGGCGAAGATATATACAATAGCTGGTAGAGAATGGCAGAAAAAGTAAAGTATTGGATGTATAAAACCCATAGGGAGAGGAGTTCAATGCAGAGAATTCGTGTATTAGTTGCAGATGATAACAGGGAATTTGCCGATCTTCTTCATGAATACCTGCAGCAACAAGAGGATATGGAGGTTGTGGGGGTAGCCTATAATGGGCTGGAAACGTTGGAGTTGATCGAGGAGTTTTCCCCGGACATAGTGGTACTCGATATCATCATGCCATACCTTGACGGTATCGGTGTGCTTGAGCAGCTGTCCGGGCACTCACTTGCCAAACGTCCCAAGATAGTTATGCTTACTGCTTTCGGCCAAGAATCGATTACTCACAGAGTTTTGGAATTGGGTGCCGATTACTACATATTGAAACCTTTCGATTTGAACATACTCGCTCAAAGGCTGAGACAGATGGCAACAGGAAGTGTTCTGCTGCCCAAGGCGCTAAACGTGAGAGACAAGCAAAAGGATCAGGATGTCCGGGTAACGGCGATTATGCATGAACTTGGAATTCCCGCTCATATTAAGGGATACATGTACCTGAGAGATGCAATCATGATGGTGACTTCCAGGGTTGAGCTCCTCTCTCGAATTACAAAAGAGCTGTACCCTTTAATAGCAGACAAGTATTCTACTACGCCGAGCAGGGTTGAAAGGGCTATCCGCCACGCCATCGAAGTAGCCTGGAATAGGGGTAACGTGGAGTTCATTGACGAAATGTTCGGGCATACAATCAGTCAGGATAAGGGCAAGCCCACAAATTCCGAATTCATTGCAATGGTAGCTGACAAATTGCGATTGACCTCGTAAAAGAGGATCACACCCCCTGGTGTGTTGAAATATATGTTGGGGTGGAGACCAATGAACAACGCCAGGGCAAGGTTGCTTGATTTCATTCTGAATTCTACTCATGATGCGATTGTGGCCGTAGACAGTAACGGTAAAGTGCTTGTTTTTAACCATGCTGCCGAAAAGCTTATCGGGAAGAAAGCCGGCGACGTAATGGGGAAGTTTGTGAAAGATGGCATCCCCAATACAAGGCTTGATAAAGTGCTTAGAACCGGAATGCCGGAAATCAACAGGACACAAAAACTTGATAACCGCGACCACACTGTAGTGGTTACCAACAGGGTCCCGGTAAGAGACTTTCAAGGCGAAATCGTAGGCGCTGTTGCGGTATTCAGGGATATTACTGAAATAAGGGTTCTCGCTGAAGAGATTACAAACCTCAAGCAAATACAGTCTTTGCTGAGCGCTGTAATCAATTCCACCCAAGACGCAATTTCAGTGGTTGATAATCTTGGTCAAGGCCTTTTGATCAACCCTGCATATACCAGGCTTATTGGGCTTTCAGAGGAAGATGTAATCGGCCGGCCGGCAACAGTAGACATAGCCGAAGGTGAAAGCGTTCACCTGGAAGTGCTGAGAACCAAAAGGCCTGTCAAGAATGCTAAGATGAAGGTTGGCCCTCTGAAACGGCCGGTAGTTGTAAACGGTTCGCCCATAATTGTCGACGGAGAACTCAGGGGCAGCGTTGCCTTGATTCGAGATGTCTCTGAAATAATGCAATTAACAGAGGAACTGGACAGAATCAAGAGTATGGTAAAAGGTTTCGAGCCTAAGTACTCTTTTGATGATGTGGTCGCTGAAAGCCCGCTTATGGTCCAGGCTGTGGAACAAGCCAGGCAAGTGGCTTCTACTCCGGTAACAGTTCTCTTGCGAGGCGAAAGCGGTACAGGGAAAGAACTTTTCGCCCATGCAATCCACAACGCATCTTCAAGGAGGCATAAGCCTTTTGTACGCGTGAATTGCGCTGCGTTGCCCAAAACCCTTCTTGAGTCAGAACTTTTCGGTTACGTAGAGGGCGCTTTTACAGGAGCCAAGAGAGGAGGAAGAAAAGGCCTTTTTCATGAGGCGGACGGAGGCACTTTGTTTCTTGATGAAATTGGAGTCATGGACCTGTCAATCCAGGCAAGCCTTTTGAGAGTTCTTCAAGAAAGGGAGATCATGCGCATAGGCGATTCCAAGCCCACTCCTATTGATGTAAGGGTGATTACCGCAACTAATGTTGCCCTTGAACAGATGGTGGCAGAAGGCAAGTTCAGGGAGGATCTTTACTACAGGTTAAACGTGATTCCCATTTTCATTCCGCCCCTAAGGCAACGCCCCGAAGATCTTCCTGAATTATGTCACCACTTGTTGCGGAAACTCAACCAGGATTACGGAAGGTCGGTTACCGGTGTAGACGGTGAAGTAATGCGCCGTTTCTCTGCATACAAGTGGCCCGGAAATGTCAGAGAACTGGAAAACGTACTGGGAAGGGCAATAATTAACATGAACTTTCAAGAAGGAATCATCTGTACTCAACACGTACCTCCTTTAGGGTGGGGAGCCCACGCTTTTCTTGTACAAGCTGAGAAGTCTTCAACTTCAGAGGGCGGCGGCGTAGAGACTTTGCGCGAAACTGTAGATAAGGCTGAGATTGAGTCAATAAGGCGGGCTTTGGAGCAGGCTTCCTACAACAAGACCCAGGCTGCAAGGTTGCTTGGCATAAGCATCAGAGGCCTTTACTACAAGATGCACAAGTATGGGCTTATTGAAGGATAGCAGTCAATGATCGGTTTTCTCTTGTGGGGGCAGGTACGCTGAAAGCCCGGCAGACGGGAGTCAATAACCCTGCTTCCAACACAGATCGTGAAAAAACATACAAAGTAGACATGCAATATTGTGCAGGCACACACATGCCTATGTGCAGGTAGTTGCACACCCTCAACGTCAAACCACTTCCAGGTTAAGAACTTCCTTTGATGGAATACAGCGGCTTATGCTCATCTTCAAGCTGCGCGGAGGTTTGTGGTAATCATGGCCCGCTTATGGCATGATTATTGCTCCCCTTAGTTTGTAGGTGGCCGTCAATGAATCTCAATCACCTATGTAATTACCTCTGCCACCTGAACATCATCTATCAAATGGGGAGGGAACCAAATGGAAGTTTTTACCCCTATGGAAAGACAAGGGTATGAGCAAGTGGTTTTCAATTACGACAAAGTATCCGGCTTAAAGGCAATCATCGCGATTCATGACACCACGTTGGGCCCGTCGCTTGGCGGAGTCAGAATGTGGCCCTACAAGTCAGAAGAAGAAGCGCTTACAGATGCGCTGAGGCTTGCGAGGGGCATGACTTACAAAAGTGCGGCAATGGGGTTAAACCTGGGCGGAGGCAAAGGGGTTATTATTGGCGATCCCAGAAAAGACAAGACAGAAGAACTTTTCCGCGCCTTCGGAAAGTTCGTAGACACCCTTGGGGGTAGGTATATTACCGCTGAAGACGTAGGCACAACCACAGACGACATGGATATCATAAAGTGCTACACAGATCATGTGGTAGGGCTTGCAGGAACCAGCGGGAACCCATCACCTGTCACCGCCTTTGGAACTTTCAGGGGTATGCAAGCTTGTGCCAGGCACGTATTCGGAGATGAAGGCCTGGCCGGCAAGAAAGTGGTCATTCAGGGGGTGGGCAACGTAGGTTATTACCTTACGGAACGGCTCATAAATGCCGGGGCTGAAGTCTACGTGGCGGACTTGTTCCCTGACAAAATCGAAAGAGCAGCGGAACTTGGGGCCCATGTAATACCGCCTGATGAGGTTTATGGCCAGGAATGCGACATTTTTGCCCCGTGCGCCCTTGGCGGAATCATTAACGACGAGACTGTTGAGAGGCTCAAAGCCAAAATAGTTTGTGGAAGTGCCAACAACCAGCTCCTCGAGGATGAACATGCCAAGGTGCTTGCCAGCCGGAACATACTGTATGCCCCTGATTTCGTCGTCAATGGCGGCGGGCTGCTGAACGTTGCAGGAGAGCTTACTCCCGGAGGCTACAACCGCGAGTGGGCGCTTTCAAGAGTATCCAGGATATATGACATTTTGCTCAGGGTATTTCAGATTGCAGAGGAGCGCGGGATTGGAACCGGCGAGGCCGCAAATTCCCTGGCCGAAGACAGAATCAGAAAAGCACTTGAGCAAAAAAGAATCTATATGCCCTCTTCTTAGTTTGATGTTTCTCTCAAACAGCGCAGGGATGTACATGGGGAGAGGAGGATAGAGATTGGCGAAGCGGGTTGTATTCAAGCAAGACCACTGCAAAAGTTGCGGACTATGCATATCGGCATGTCCCAAGCAAATTATCCGGGTGCAAGATGAGCTTAACAGTCTAGGCTACCACCCGGCCTTTGTCGACGATAACGATCAGCAATCGTGCATCAGTTGTGCCATATGTGCACGAATGTGCCCAGATGCGGTAATTGAGGTTTTCAGGTGAATTAGCAGGAGGTGAGTTTTGTGTCTGAACCTATTCTTATGAAGGGTAATGAAGCTATTGCTGAAGCAGCAGTTCGTGCAGGGTGCAAGTTCTTCTTCGGATACCCGATTACACCCCAAAATGAAATTCCAGAGTATATGTCTAGAAGGCTTCAGGAAGTTGGCGGTGTGTTTGTTCAGGCTGAAAGCGAAGTTTCATCGATAAATATGGTGTATGGTGCCTCTGGGGCAGGTGGCCGGGTGATGACGTCTTCTTCCAGCCCTGGTATTTCCCTCATGCTTGAGGGCATTTCATATATTGCAGGCGCTGAGCTTCCTTGCGTCATTGTAAACATCTCCAGGGGCGGGCCCGGGCTTGGAGGAATCCAACCTTCTCAGGCAGACTATTTCCAGGCAACAAAAGGCGGGGGCCACGGCGACTACAAACTCATTGTGTATGGGCCTTCGTCAGTCCAGGAAGCGTGCGACCTTATGGTAAAGGCGTTTGATGTAGCTGACAAGTACCGCAACCCTGTGATGATCCTGGGAGATGGCATGATAGGCCAGATGATGGAGCCTGTAGTTTTTCCCGGGGTAACCTCCGAATCACCTGCTTTGGAAAAACCCTGGGCTACCTGCGGCAATGAAGGCAGAGAACCCAACCTTATAACCTCGATACACCTGGATCCTGAAGTGCTGGACGCTCACAACTGGAAGCTCTATGAGAAGTACAAAGCGATGGAGCGAGACGAAGTAATGTACGAATCTTACTACGAAGATGATTCTGAGTGGTTCCTGGTAGCTTACGGCACTGTGGCAAGGATCTGTATATCGGTCATGGAGAAAATGCGCAAAGAAGGGACTAAAGTAGGGCTCATTCGTCCTATTACCCTTTGGCCGTTCCCAAAGGCAGCCTTTGATGAAGTGGTTGACAGCGCCAAAGGGTTCCTGTGCGTTGAGATGTCTACAGGGCAAATGATTGAAGACGTGAAACTGGCCGTTGAAGGAAAGACTCCCGTGTATTTTTACGGGCGTACCGGGGGCGCAGTTCCTATCCCAAGGAATATTGAAGAGCGCGTACTTGACATGATCTCAGGAAAAGTGCCTGTCGTTACAGATTATTTCGATAACATACACGGAGGTGGCGGGGCATGAAACCAGTCTATCTACGCCCAAAATCTCTGACCGGTACTGTTACCCACTATTGTCCCGGTTGCACTCATGGCATAGCTCACCGGCTCGTCGCTGAAATAATTGATGAGCTAGATATGCAAGGGAAGACAATCGGAGTGGCGTCTGTGGGATGTTCTGTTTTTGCCTATAATTACTTCGATGTGGACTTCCAACAAGCGGCGCATGGCAGGGCTCCTGCAGTGGCGACAGGTATAAAGCGTGTACATCCTGACAAGGTTGTTTTTGCCTATCAAGGCGACGGAGATCTGGCGTCTATAGGAGCAGCCGAAATAGTCCACGCCGCTGCCAGGCGTGAAAATATTACAGTGATATTCCTGAATAACGCCATTTATGGAATGACCGGCGGGCAGATGGCTCCAACTACTTTACCCGGGCAAAAAACCACCACTTCTCCTTTTGGCAGAGATACTGCAGGCCAGGGTTACCCCCTTCGAATGTCCGAACTACTGTCCACTGTTGAGGGTGCATACTACATTGCCAGGTGTTCGCTCCACAATGCGGCTAACATTGCAAGGGCCAAGAGGGCCATAAGGCAAGCGTTTTCCAATCAAATACAGGGTAAGGGGTTTTCCATGGTAGAACTTCTGTCTACGTGCCCCACCAATTGGCGTATGACACCTGGCAAAGCCCTTGAATGGGTAGAAAAGGAAATGATTCCTGTGTATCCTTTGGGTGAGTTCAAGATAGGGGAGGGGGAGTAACGTGAACCACCGGATTATTATGGCAGGATTTGGCGGACAAGGAGTCATGTTGATAGGCACTCTCCTAACTTATTCAGGAATGCGTGAGGGCAAGAAAGTATCGTGGCTTCCTTCATACGGCCCTGAAATGCGCGGTGGGACTGCAAACTGCGCAGTATGCGTTTCTGACAGGCCAATAGCCTCGCCGGTAGTTACTGAACCTTCGGCAGTCATAGCCATGAATTTGCCATCCTTTGATAAGTTCAGTAAAATTCTAGTTACGGGAGGTTCATTGATAATTAACTCAAACCTGGTAAATGTCGAAAACATACGTGAGGATATTAAGCCATACCGCATACCGGCTAACGATGAAGCGGTTAACCTGGGCTCAGAGCGAGTGGCTAACATGATATGCCTTGGAGGGTTACTGGGAGTTGAGGGTATAGTCAGTATTGATACCGTAATAGAAGCTTTACCTGAGGTAATACAGGAGAGGTACCACCATCTTCTCGATCTTAATGAAGAAGCTCTCAGGTGTGGTTATGAAATGGTCCAGGAAATGAAATAGGTGGTTTGGGGCTGCGATTGTGAGGTGTAATGTTGAGTCAAAGAAAAGTGGTAAGCGTAAGAGATGTGGAAAACATTCTCGTATGCCTTCCCGGAGTTCAGAAAGCTCGCGTAGTAGTCAATGATTGGGGTGCAATAGAGGAAATACACATCTTAACAGGATTGGATCGTAATCCAAAGCAAATAGTAAGAGACGTACAGAGTGCCCTTAAGGCTCAGTGGGATATTACCGTAGACCGGCGCAAAGTCTCAGTCGCCCAGCTGAAGACCGCTTTGCCTGCATCGCCCGGGCGTCTCCGTTACGCAGGTTTAGAGGTAAAAACCGATACCAAGACAAGAAGAAGTGAAGTTTGCGTAACCCTTGAACGAAGCCTTGAGGACCAATCTGCTGTTTATATCGGCAAAGCCCAGGCAGATGGAACCGAAGACTCTATGCTCTTTGCAATAGCCCGTGCTACGTGTTTGGCTGTGAACCTTACAATCGAACCGTCCAACGCGTTTTTCGCAGATGATGTTACCATGATTGAAATCGGCCCGAAAAGGGCCGTTGCAGTATTGGTAGGCCTGGTTACGCCCAAGAGAAACCATGAAGAACTTTTGGGAGCTGCCCTGGTCAGGCGGGAGGCCAGGGAAGCATGCGTTCGTGCTACACTTGATGCACTGAACCGCAGGCTTGAAGTGTTGCCACAGCAGGGCGCACTGAAGAAGCGTGCAAAAGCTTCTGATGAACCTGATGGCCATGTACAAACAGAGGATTCTCATGGGCAGGAACCGTCTAATTCAAGGCCTGAACCTGAAAAGAGTTCGAAATAACCGGATTGTAGAATATGTTCATGGCTCTGCCTCATAAGTTTCTTTCGAGGCTTATTTGTAAAAACACTTTTTGGAGGCAGGGCCATGAAGACACGCACTATTGCATCTCCCATTGTATTTTGCTCACTGCTATTGGTATCAGGAATAATCATGGGGATACTCGGGCTCAGGGTTCTCTCTCCTGATGAAAAGGCTGAACTCGTATCTTACCTCGAGGTATTCATGAGAGGGCTTTCCAACCCCGGCCTTGAGCCGCCAGTCATTTTCCGGCTATCTATTTCTCACAATCTTAAGACCATAGTGATGTTATGGGCCTTTGGCCTTGCTATGATCGGTGCGCCTCTTACATGCATTATGCTCTTTATCAGGGGTTTTGCAATAGGTTTCAGTTCAGCTTTTGTGCTTAAGGAAGTTGCCACAGGAGGCCTTCTGGTATTTGCATCAGGCATGCTGCCCCACAATCTCGTTGCCCTTCCGGCTCTCGTACTTCTGTCATCAGTTTCAATATCTTTCTCAGTTATGTTGTTTAGAGAGCGACCATGGATTCACGGGGGATTGCTGAAACTCAGCACCCGGTATACCTTCCGCTTTGCACTCATAGCTCTTCTGCTACTGGCTGCTTCATTGCTGGAGGCATACCTAACGCCCTTCCTTTTGAAAACGGCCGCAGGTTACCTTTGACAAGGTTGATTGATCAGAATAGTCTAAGCCTTACTGACATAAGACTTTATAGGAAGGTTATTCTTTTGGTAGGATATTTCACCGGTTGAAGGGAAACCTAGAAGGAATCAAGGGTATAATTAACCATAGTGGACAACAAATGGTGAAACCAGTCGCCTTTAGGGGGGAGGAATGTTAATGGAAAGCCTTATTCAGGAGTTTATTGAGTACTTGGGACACGAGAGGGGCCTGGCGACTAACACATTGGAATCATACGGGAGAGATTTAAGACAGTATTGTGGGTTTCTGTCTGAAGGTACTTCTCACACTTTGGAGACAGCTTCGCAAGCTACAATTGTGGCTTATCTCATGTTGCTTCGAAAACAAGGAAAAGCAACTGCCACCATTGCAAGGCGCCTTGCAGCTCTCAAGGCATTTTACCAGTTCATGCTAAGAGAGAATTACGTAACTGAGGACCCCACCGGTGATTTGTCGTCACCGAAATTGGAACGTAAACTTCCCAGAGTACTGACTGTCGCGGAAGTTGACAAATTGCTGAACCAACCTGATACCTCCAACCCGGCCGGGATAAGAGACAAGGCAATGCTTGAGGTGTTGTACGCAACGGGGATACGAGTTTCCGAGCTGGTCAACCTAAACCTGGATGACCTTGATTTTCAGGAAGGTTTCGTGCGCTGCATTGGGAAGGGCTCGAAAGAACGGGTAGTGCCTATGGGAGAAATTGCAGTAGATTCCCTTAAGTCGTATCTTTCAAAGGGAAGGTCAAAGCTGGTATCCAATCCCAAGGAACGGGCTCTGTTTTTGAACCACCATGGTAGAAGATTGACCAGGCAGGGCTTCTGGAAGATCGTCAAGAAGTACGCCGCCCAGCTCAGCATAAGGAAAGAGATCACTCCACACACGCTGAGGCATTCGTTTGCAACTCACCTGCTGGAGAATGGTGCAGACATCAGGGCGGTCCAGGAGATGCTCGGCCATGCTGATATTTCAACTACCCAGATTTACACTCATGTAACCAAGGACCGGCTTAAGGATGTATACGCTAGAAGCCATCCGAGAGCCTAAAGAATATGACGTTCATAACCCTCTGCTTAAGCAGGTATCCTAAGGAATAGGATATCAGAATTAAGGAGGGATCAATGTGACGTCGAATAGAAGCAAACGCTGCATTAGGGCGTTTCCCCTTTTCATCGCCCTTTTGGTTTTCTGCTCCTTCGCTGTTTCTGTCAACCTGCGCTTTGCACGTGCTGCCGGGTATGCTCATGGTATGGTTTCTCCCCTGTCAGCACAATTGCCGGCCCCGGAGACGGTATCCGGGTTTGATCTTGGTGCGGTACCGCCGCCCCGGGTGGATTCTCCTTCTTGTGTGGTTATGGATGCAGCATCAGGCGCTGTGTTGTTTGAAAAAGACGCTCACAGCAAACGAGCTCCGGCAAGTTTGACCAAAATCATGACTATGGTACTTGCCCTTGAAAATGTTGATTCAGGGGCCGTTAGCTTGCTTGATGAAGCTGTTGCGTCTGAGAATGCCTGGGAACTGGGCGGAACCGAGGTTTGGGCCGAACCGGGTGAATCTATGCCTCTTGATGAATGGCTAAAGGCAGTGGCCGTGGGATCGGCCAACGACGGGGCAGTGATAGTAGCGGAATTCATATCCGGTACAGAAGAAGGTTTTACGGAACGGATGAACGCGCGGGCCCGGGAACTGGGTATGGCTAGTACAAGTTTTAAGAACCCACACGGCCTTGACGAAGAAGGGCACTGTACTACAGCCATGGACATGGCCATCCTTTCAAGGCACGCAGTCACCGTTCCCCATCTTCTCGACTATACCAAAATTTACCAAACCCCCTTTAGAGGCGGTAAGAATGAACTTACGAATTTCAACAAACTGGTGTATCTTTATGACGGAGCAGATGGGCTTAAGACCGGGATGACGAGCAAGTCCGGATACTGCCTGGCAGCAACCGCCCAGCGCGGTGACTCGCGGTTCATTGTTGTGCTAATGGGTTCTGCAACCCCTGATCACCGCCTCAATGACTCGTGGAGGCTATTGGACTGGTGCTTTGCCAGTTTCAAGACTGTACGGGTTATCAGCGGCGAACAGCCAATTTGCCAGGCAAGGGTGCATAAAGGCAAACACGATGTGGCTGAAGTGATTACCCCTGAACCATATGCAGTTACCGTGCTTAGGAATCAGCCGGGTGAAATCAAGAGGAACATTACTCTTGAGAAAGTGACGGCTCCTGTCAACAAAGGAGATGCAATCGGTGAAATGGTTGTTGAAATCGATGGCAAAATCGTGGCATATCTGCCCCTTGTTTCCAAGGCTGAAGTCGAGCGCGCCAATTTCCTGGATTATGTCAAGAAGTACCTAAGATCGTTCATGATTGGACGCTAAAAAAGGAATTGCCCTCGGGCCGTCGAATAAGCTAAGGAAAATTTTAGCAAAGGCGGTGCGAGGGCATGCAGATTGATTTTCACGTGACGCCCTTGTTTGCTGTGGCCAGGGTGTCAGGGGAACTTGACCTATCCTCCGCTGCAAGGTTTCGTAGCCTCATGGATCAAGAACTAAAAAAGTCTGCAGTACCTAATGTTATAGTGAACCTCAAGAACCTTTCCTTTATTGACTCAACAGGGCTGGGTGTACTCCTGGGCCGCCATAGGGCTGTAATATCGTGGGGGGGCAAATTCATTCTAACGGATGTACCTCCAAAAATCGTGTCTATGCTTGAAATGGCCGGCTTGTTACGGGTGCTTGAAACGGCAAGGACAGAACAAGATGCGATCGAATTGATTGAAACAGGCCGGTATGCAAACCAGGAGGAGGCGATTTCCAATGAGTAACCACGTTTTGATCCGGTTTCCAAATGTATCGTCCAATGTTTCTGTGGCCCGCTTAGCTGCTGCGGCCTTCGCGTCATTCCAGGAGTTTTCCATATCTGATATTGAGGAGATCAAAGTCGCTGTTTCAGAAGCCGTGTCAAACGCGATACTCCATGCATAC
>DUTL01000013.1 GCA_012842105.1 Candidatus Fermentithermobacillaceae bacterium
CGCAAAGACACACCGAAAAGGTCAGACAGTTTCACGACATCCCCTCCTATACGGGCCCTTCTCCCGCAACCAGAAAACATGTTCGGGCTTGAGCGGCAGCGGCATCCTGCACATTAACTGCAATGTAGCTACACGTGACATTTCATTGAGCCTGATGCATTACCCAAGCCGTTGCATACCTAGTAACCGTACGGATAAGGGCCAATCCGGCCTCCTTGGTCTTTTTCAGGGTCTTTGCTCATGGCTACAACTACTTCCTGGCCCTCCTCCAGCCCGCTCAGAATTTCGGCGAACATATCGTTCATAGTGCCAACTTCAATCTCAACAGGTTTTCGTGAATTGCCTTCCTTGAGATCGGCAAACCATTTTTCATCTTCCTTATAAATTGCTTCGACGGGGCAAAGGAGCACGTCGTCTTTCTTGGAAACGAAAATATAGGCGGTTGCATGCATGTAAGGACGTAAGAATCCCGGATTGGTTACACTTATGGTGATGCCAAAACCCGACAGGCCATCTCTCATGTCGCCGGAGACACCCACTTTGGAGACCACTCCTTGCACTTTCTGCCGCCCTTGGGGCCCCCAAACATCTATATCAGCCATTTGCCCTTCCTCTATTTTCGCCAGGTCTATTTCATCTATTTGCAGCATCAAATTCATCTCAGTAAAATTCGACACCCGGGTCAGGGGATTGCCCTTGGCTATAAGCTCGCCCCGGTTCGCATTTATATTCATGGCCACCCCGTCAATCGGGCTTACAATTTCCAGGTTTCCCAGTTGAGCTTTCTTTTCTTCCAATTCAAGAAACGTCTGCCTAAACTTAAGCTGCGCTTCCATGGCTCCCAGGAGTGCATCACCCGGTTCAAACTCCAAGATCGGGTCTCCGGCCTGGACCGAAGCCCCATTCTTGACAAACACTGTTTTCACCGTGCCGGTGAAAGAACTGGACACAATCTCCTCATTTCCATATGCGGTTATTTCGGCCTTTTGCTGAAAATCTCCGTCTGGAGTATGTATTACCAGCATGCCTTTGTCTCCTGTCTTCAAAAGGCCGGGATTCTTCATCTCAACCCATACTTCGTAATAATATGTGGCTTCCCCGGCAATGGGAGTGGGGTCAGCGTGTGTTACTACTCCAGCGTCAATTCCGTCAAACCGCTCGGGCCGGAATGATGTCTTTTGTCCCACTTTCACCTTGTCAAACACGGGCTTTGGAAGCAGCAATTGGAGTTTGAGTATGGAATTATCAACCACCTGGCATATGGTTCCCTGTGCATCGCTTCCTGCCTGAACGGTTAGACCGGTTATCCAGCCTGAAATAGGGCTTCGGACGACAAGCGCTGCTGAAGGATCTACATCAGCAACCTTATTAGGTGATACACCAAACTCTCGTGCAAGCTTGATTCTCTCTTGTTCTAGATTGATCTCCAGCTTTTTGATCTCTATTTCAAGAGAGCCGGCATCCACGGTAGCAAGCACCTGGCCTTTTGAAACCTGCTGGCCAGGCTCGAAGAAGATATCCTTAACGACACCCGCTGCCCCGGATATTGCATCCTGTTCCTCACTTGCCTGAAGATTGCCCCAACCTCTCACTGTGACTTCAAGTTCGCCACGTGTCACAGGCTTGGTAATCATCACAAGCTTGCCCTTGTCACCGGAGGAAAGTGCCTTCACTCCCCAATAACCGAGCCCTACAATGGCAATTATGATTACGGAAACAGTAATCCACTTCCTCCATTTGCTCCAAATACCTTTCATTCAATCGTCTCCTCTCCCGCATCTCCCAATCAATCCCGCATCTTCCAGTCAATGTTGCCCTTTCCGGCCATATTAGCCCATTGACACAAAATGTACAATGCTTTACG
>DUTL01000195.1 GCA_012842105.1 Candidatus Fermentithermobacillaceae bacterium
TGCAAAATCAGCGACTGCGGGAAAGGGTTTGGCAAGGTACTCGTCTGCAGTGCCTCCCCCCCTGAACGCGGCGGTAGCAATTACAATGTCACCTACCCCTGTCTGCTCAGCGACCCCTCCGGCAGAACCAATACGTATGAAAGTGTCAGCGCCCATATTTCCCAGTTCTTCCATGGCAATAGCTACCTGAGGGCCGCCCATTCCCGTTGAGCAGACTGTCATGGAAATTCCTTTGTACGCCCCGGTGTACACAAAATACCCGCGGGTGTCAGCAACTTGCCTCATGCCGTCTAATTTCGCGGCCATTTTCCTTCCGCGCCCATGGTCTCCGGGAATAAAGCAATATCTGGCAATATCCTCATCCCTGGCCTTAATGTGATGTTGCGAAAATGCTTCAGCCACGTCTACACCTCCAAATTGTCACAATGAAAACTTTCACGGCGGGCCAGGCTATCCGCCATCTACGTGCCCGCAAGAAACTCAGAACAGAAACTTTGCCCGTCACCGCCGTATTCAATTTTCAAGAGTTCAGCCACTGTAGCGCCCAGGTCGGCAAATGTACTCCTTGTTTCAAGCATGATTCCTTTTCGCACCGGCTTTCCGAAAATGATCAAAGGCACATATTCCCGTGAGTGATCGGTGCTTGGGGTCGTGGGATCACATCCGTGGTCAGCGGTTAAAACCAGCACATCTTCAGGCCCGAGCAGGCTTGTCAAGGCCGGCAGCGCCGTATCGAACTCAGAAAGGGCATCAGCGTAGCCCCTGACGTTGTTCCTGTGCCCGTACAACATGTCAAAGTCAACAAGGTTGGCTAAGGCCAGGTGCCTGGCACCAGAGGTTTGAGCCAAAAGCATCTTTAGCGCTTCAATGCCTTCTCTGTTCGAGGATGTATGTACCGTCCTGTGAATTCCCCTGCCAGCAAATATGTCATTTATTTTGCCCACTCCGGCCACAAACACCCCGGAATTGGCTGCATAGTCAAGCAGGGTCTTTCTTATGGGAGCCAGCGAAAAGTCTTTCCTGTTTGCAGTTCTCGTGAAACTGCCGGGTTTGCCCAAAAACGGCCTGGCAATCACCCTTGCCACCAGGTCATCGCCAACCAGAATGCCCCTTGCTGTCTGCGACCAAGAGTACAAAGTGCTCAAATGCACTATCTCCTCGTGGCAGGCTATTTGAAATACGCTGTCGGCGGAAGTATACACAATGGGACTGCCGGTTTCCATGTGTATCTTGCCAAGTTCTTCAATTATCTCAGTGCCTGAAGCAGGCTTATTCCCCAGAACCTTTCGTCCGGTGGCGTGTTCAAAACGGCTGATTATGTGGCCTGGAAACCCCTTGGGATAAGTCCTGAAAGGCTTATCCAGGATAATGCCACACATCTCCCAATGCCCGGTTGTGGTATCTTTGCCCGGCGAAGCCATGGCCATCCGGCCGCACGCTCCTAACGGAGGCAACGCGGGAACCCCGGGAATATCCAGAAGGTTTCCTATACCCAGTTCAGCCAAATTAGGAAGGTAAAGCCCACCCAGCGCTCTGGCTATATTGCCAAGGGTATTGGAGCCCTGGTCACCGTACAGGTGAGCATCAGGAAGAGCGCCAATACCCACACTGTCAAGCACAATCACAAACACTCTTTTTACTGGCATTCCACTACACCTTGGGAACAATTTACACTCCAGGAACCATCTAAACTTAAAGAAGGGTCAGGCTGCAAATTACAAGAGGTTTTCTGCCCAGTTCATTTCTGAAAAGCCGCTTGATCACAGAAGCCAGTTCTTCCTCGACCAATTCCGTCTTGTGCAATGCTTCTTTGGGGAGTACGGAAAAATACTCCTCGGTTGCGTTAATCACCTCAGAAATGACGGCTTCTTGATGCTTCACACTGATAAGCCCCACACTCTTGACTTTGGGCGGGTTGATAAACTTCCCGGTCTCCTTAGACAACACGCACGAGAGAAACACTGCGCCTGCTTCTCCAAGGGATTGCCTTTCCCTTAGAATCGGGTGGCCTATATCGCCAATTCCGTATCCATCCACAAAAATATCCCTGGTCTGGATCATTCCCAGTATCTCTGCCCGGTGGGGAGTCAACCGGAAGATAGTGCCGTTTTCACCTATGAGTACATTTGAAGGAGGTACACCGGTTGCAACAGCCAATTGGGAATGGATGATTAGGTGCCGGTACTCTCCATGAATAGGTATGAAGAACCTGGGCTTGGTCAAATTCAGCATTATCTTGAGTTCTTCCTGGCTTGCGTGCCCCGACACATGTACGCCGGACTCAGGAGTATAAATCACTTCAGCACCCTGCCTGAACAGGTTATCAACAACCCGGGACACAGTGGTCTCATTGCCCGGCACAGGGGAAGCTGCCATCACCACCAGGTCACCCTCAACGATGTTGATCTTCCTGTGTTCTCCCACAGACATGCGTGAGAGCGCAGAGAGGGGTTCTCCCTGGCTCCCTGTACTTAGCACCACTATTTTCGACTGAGGGTATTTGCCTATGTCGTGAACATTGATAAGCGTGCCAAGGGGCGCTTTTAGAAAGCCCATACTCAAGGCAACCTCCACTACGTTTTCCATGCTGCGCCCGATGATGCACACTTTTCGCCCATACTTGTAAGCGGCATCTATTACTTGCTGGATTCTCGGAACATTGGACGCAAACGTAGTAACGATGATTCTTCCCTTGGCCCGGTAGAAAACCTGGGAAAGGTTTTCTCCCACCACCCTTTCTGACGGGGTATATCCGGGCCGGTCTGCATGTGTGCTATCGGACAGAAGAGCCAAAACGCCTCGATCGCCTACTTCAGCAAGCCGGTGGTAATCCGGGGCTTCCCCGTCTACAGGGGTTTGGTCAAGCTTGAAGTCACCTGTAAAAACAAGAGTTCCACAAGGCGTATGTATGATTAGCCCGGCACTGTCTGAAACTGAGTGGGTCATTCTCACAAACTCAACTTCAACCGACCCGAGCCGGATGACGTCTCTTGGAGCAACAACCCGGAAATCGAACTCACCCTCGAAGTTCTCATCCATTTTTCTTCGAGCGAGCCCCAGTGTAAGTTTGGTGCCATATACAGGTACATTCACCTTGCTCAGAACAAAAGGCAATGCGCCTACGTGGTCTTCATGCCCGTGAGTCAATACTATTCCCCGCAAGCGATCCTTTCTTTCAACCAAGTAGGAAATATCGGGAATCACAAAATCCACGCCGGGCATTTCATCCTTTGGGAAAGCCAGGCCACAATCAATGGCGATAATGTCAGGGCCTGATTCGAGAAGCATAAGATTCTTGCCAATTTCGCCCAAACCGCCCAATGCTACCAATCGTATCTCTTTCGTCATATTTACTCACCAAGTGTTAGTATAGCCCGTCTCGAACAGGAATGCCAGAACATGGTCAGAAAATGTTAGGGCGGCAACCTATGCCGCCCTGTTGCTTGAAAAGCCTAGTGAGTTTCTACCTCGTTGGCGCCATGCCGCCGGAAGATGTCTGCCGCTTCGTTGATTTTCCTGTCGTCTGTTCTTACCATGGCCACAACCTTGCCTTCCTTAACCCTCTGCTCGTACCTTTCGCCCACTTCTTCCGGAATGCCCCAGTCTATTAACCCGCCGGCTATGCCCCCGGTAACTGCCCCGCTCAAAGCTGCTGCAATTGGGCCGGCAGCAACAATAGGGCCAATGCCCGGGATGGCCAGAGCCCCAACGCCGGCTAGCAAGCCCGCAACTCCACCAATGGCGCCGCCGGTGGTAATGCCGCCTGAAAGATCCTGGCCCGCCTCCATATCACCGCTCAACCGGCCTTCTTCCCCTTGGCTACTGCCTTTTTTGGCCGAAGTTTCCCTGGCAACAATAGAAATTTCGTTTTTGCTGAACCCTTTTCTTTGCAGGTCATCAACAGCTTTCTCAGCTTGCAGCGTGTCATCAAACACTCCTAAAACAGTCTTACGCATCTGATACGTACACCTCCAAATTTGGAACTCAGGTTATTGTCCCCTTCCGCTTACGGCGAAATTCAAAAGTTCAAAATTAAGCATAAAATTCAAAACCACAAAATATGTAAAAAGTAGATAAGGAGGGGGAACATGGCCTATTCGTTTATTACTACGATTGTGGTCTTCGTGTTGGTATATGCTTCCATGAATGCAAGGGTAAAACAGATCGCCCGGGCCCGGAAGAGAGCTTATGAGGAGGTCCCTTCTCCCCTTTCAGAAGCCATCAAAGACTTCGTTGCAGTTGCAGGCGGAGTTTATCTTGGGCTCATGGCGCTTTCGGAATTCCTGAAAGTACCGGTACCCATCGAAGCAGAGGTATGGGGATTATCGTTTGACCCTATAGCAGTTGTGGCAGTCGCCCTTGCAATAGTTGCCCCTATGCTCCCTGCCAGGAACAGGTATTGAAAGCATACTTGTCATATGCAGGAACTTCCGTGACGCAGGGGAGAGGGAAATAAAAAGCAGGCTCAAATCGCCTGCTAACTGTTGTTACCTGGACTCTTGCTTCTTCGCTTGTAACTTGTACCACCTATTCAGCAGACTATCCAGGCGCGCACTGAGCGCTTCTGCGGCCCTTACCTTATCGAAACTATATGTATCTCCGATTTGGGCATTCAACCGGCCGCGAAGCACTTCGATCTGATCGGACAGGTGCTCTTCGCTTCCGATTATGTAGTCCCCCCTACGCTATTGGTATTCCCAACATTCCGCTGACCGGTTCCAAAAGGAACCTTAATACATATGTGATTATACCCTAATCTTGTCGAACTGGGAATAGATGTTTAGGGGTTTTTGTCAAATGTTACAATTGAAAACTATTACGCACCACAATAATTGTCAATCCGTGCCAAATAATGCAAGATGTGGTTGCCTATTCTTTAACGTGGCCGGTTTCAGCCCCTGTAGTTCTGGCAAGACGCAATGCTCTGGCCGTAGAAAGGTTATCTTCGTCAGCAGTAGGGCTGTCGTTGGGAGTTTCCATGATTCCCGGTATTCCGGGCTTCAAACGAGGGTCATTAATGATCTCCTTGAAGCCTTCCAAACCAATCAACCCTTTGCCAACATGCTGGTGCCGGTCTCTGTGAGAGCCCAAACCCATCTTGGAGTCATTGAGATGGATAACCTCCAGGGTTTCCAGGCCCAGAATCCGGTCGTAAGCCTGAAGAATCTCACCGGCCCTATAGGGATCCGACAGGTCGTAGCCTTGCCCGAAAGCATGGCATGTGTCAAAACAAGTGCCTACCCTGTCCAATGGGAACACATGAACTAACTTGCCCAAAGCCTCAAAGGTGGAGCCAATTTCTTGCCCTTGCCCGGATGTGTTCTCCAGCAAGAGCTTAACCGGCCCCGAATACATGTCCAGTATTTCATTGAGGCTGTCAATGGTCCGGGACAGGGCCTGTTCGCCGTTGGATGGCTCATCAGGGCGCTTGTGCCCAATATGAGTTACCACAAAGCCGGCTCCCAGAACCTCTGCCCGCAGCAAATCTTCTGCCAGTACCTGGATTGAGTAGGCGCGCTTGCTCTCTTCAGTAGAGGCCAGGTTTATGAAATATGGGGCATGCACTACAAGAGGCCCTATATCATGCTCCTGAAGCAATTGCTTCATCCTGGCTACATCGCCTGGAACCAACGGCTTTGCTTTTCCGCCCCGAGGGCTGCGAGAAAATACCTGCACCGTCTCGCAACCCAACCCAATGGCGGCTCTAGCCATCTTCTCCATTCCACCTTGTATTGAAAGGTGAACCCCAAACCTCATTTGGCTACTTGCTCCTCTTGTGATCCCTTGGGTTTCTCTTGAACCTGTTTTGCCTGTCGCGGTTTTTTGAGTCTCGTTCCCTGCCGCCATGGTGGCCCGGAGAACCTCCCATACGGGTGGAAAGGTTGATTCTTCCTAGGTGATCAACTTCTATTACTTTAACCTGAAGCTCATCTCCGATGTTCACCTTGTCCCCATTGCCCCGGTCCAAGTCATTGGACCGAACTAATCCTTCTTTGCCCGGCAGAACTTCCACGAACACGCCGAAAGGAGCTGTTCTCGTGACCTTCCCCGTGTATGTACTGCCTACTTCAACATCCCGGGTAATCTTCTCTACGATTTCCTTGGCCTTCAAACCCGTTTCTTCATCGGCCGAAGCTATGAATACACGGCCATCCTGCTCGATGTCAATCTTCACGCCGGTTTCCTGGGTAATCTTGTTGATGGTTTTTCCTCCGGGGCCTATAACATCTCTTATCTTGTCAGGGTCTATTTCAACAATGATGATTCTCGGAGCATAAGGAGACAGTTCCTCTCTGGGTTTGTCGATTGCTTGCAGCATTTTCTGCAATACAAACAACCGTGCTGCCTTGGCCCTCTCAAGCGCCGACGTCAGGATTTGCCGTGTAACTCCGGAAATCTTGATGTCCATTTGCAGGGCGGTTATTCCGCCTTCGGTTCCCGCCACTTTAAAGTCCATGTCGCCAAGGGCGTCTTCCATCCCCTGGATGTCAGTTAAGATGACAGCCCTGTCTTCTCCCTTTATGAGCCCCATGGCAATGCCCGCAACAGGCGCCTTAATCGGAACCCCTGCGTCCATCAGAGACAATGTGCTTCCACATATTGAAGCCATGGAAGAAGAGCCATTTGATTCAACCACTTCAGATACAACCCTGATTGTATAGGGGAAATCTTCCTCACCGGGTATGACAGGCAAAAGAGCCCTTTCAGCAAGGGCGCCATGGCCGATTTCACGACGGCCGGGGCCCCTCATAGGCCGAGTCTCTCCTACTGAAAACGGAGGGAAATTGTAGTGATGGATATATCGCTTGAACTCCTCCAACCCGGTTGTATCCAGTGCCTGAATGTCACTTGTAGCTCCAAGCGTTGCTATGCTAAGCACCTGGGTTTGCCCACGGGTGAAAAGGCCTGAACCGTGGACACGTGGAACAATGGATACTTCACAACTCACCGGCCTTATCTCTTCAGGCCGTCTCGAGTCAGGCCGTATCTCTTCATCGAGTATCATAGCCCTGACTTCCCGCCTCAGAATGTCGTGAAAAGCTTCTCCGACTTCGTCTTCGCGCTCAGGGTACTCACTGGAAATCTCATCGAACACGTCCTGCAAGACGGCATCGATGGCTGATTCCCGTTCAAGTTTGTCCTTGATTCTAATGGCTTCCCTGAGCCTGGGCGTAGTTATTTGGTCAACTTTACCCGCTATGTCCTCAGACGGCGTAAAAAGCACAGGTTCCATCTTCGGTTTCCCGATTTGTTTCACAATATCTTCCTGGAACGAAACTATCTGTCTGATAACCTCATGGCCTTTCATTATCGCATCTACGATCACATCTTCAGAAACCTCGTTAGCTCCTGCTTCCACCATCAAGATAGCATCCTTGGTCCCAGCGACCGTAAGCCTGAGTTCGCTTTCCTCTTGCTGTTTCACAGTAGGGTTTATCAGGAACTCTCCGTCAATCAGGCCCACTTCCACAGCGCCTACCGGCCCGTCAAAAGGGATATCGCTTACTGACAGGGCTGCTGAAGCGCCGATCATGCCTGCAATCTCAGGAGAGTGGTCGTGGTCTATTGCAAGAGGTATGATGACTACCTGCACGTCGTTTCGAAAACCCTTTGGGAAAAGAGGCCTCAGAGGCCGGTCTGTCACTCTGGCCTGCAGAATGGATTTCTCAGGAGGCCTACCCTCACGGCGCCCCCAGCTCCCGGGAATACGGCCTACTGCATACAGCCGTTCTTCAACATCTACCGTTAGAGGGAAAAAATCCACTCCTTCTCTTGGTTCTTTTGATGCGGTTGCAGTTACAAGAATGGTAGTGTCTCCATACTTGACAACTACAGATCCATTGGCCTGCTTAGCAACTTTGCCAAATTCGAGTACGAATGGCTTGTCATTAATGGGCAATGAATATCGTTTAAATTCATCCAATAAATACACTTCCTTTCAGCTTTCCGCTAACCCCTCAGACCAAGTTTCTCCACTATTGCCCTGTAACGTTCAGGCGACTCCCTAAAAAGGTAATTTAAGAGGGCACGGCGCTGACCTACCATCTTCAAAAGGCCTCTCCGGCTGTGGTGATCCTTTTTGTGTACCTTCAGGTGCTCTGTCAAATAGGAAATCCTGTTTGTCAAAAGAGCGATCTGGACTTCAGGAGAACCTGTATCATTTTCGTGGCGTTTGAACCGATCAATAATGGCTTTCTTTGCGGCTGGATCAAAAGTCAATTATAACACCTCCAAGATAATCGCTACGCCTTGAACCCAGCACTGCGCCGGAGGTACACCGAGCCGAGTTTCAAGGTATATTAGCATAGAAAATTCTATCATATGCGCCTATGCGTGTAAATAAACCCTTGCCAGGGAATTCCATGCCGTGGGCGCCGAGAACTGAAAGAGCGGTTTGAACGTCCATGTCTACCTGCTCTTTTAATAGTTCCCTGCTCTCAAACCTCCGTTCTTCTCTAATATACTTCACAAAGAACACTTGCATACTCCCTCCGTACAACTGCCCATTGAAACCTGGAATATGCACTTCCAACCCAATCCGGCTTCCGCCGAAAGTAGGCTTTACCCCCAGATTAGCTACGGCAGGCACCGGCTCATCCCCACAACCTCGAATCCATACTGCATAAACACCGTTTTTGGGCAAGAACTTGTCCGCCGGAAAACATACATTTGACGTAGGCATACCCATCTGCCTGCCGGCGCCGTAGCCCCTGACGATATGCCCGTAGATGCAATAGGGCCTCCCTAGAAGTTTGGAGGCTCCTTCCATGTCTCCCTCTGAAAGCAGCCGCCGTATCCTTGTACTGGAAACCACTTCGCCTTCAACTGTATAGGGCGGCACAACGCTAACTTCGAAACCCATTTCCTGCCCAATTTGCTTAAGCAGTTCAGGCGTGCCCTGCCGTTGGTGTCCAAAGGCAAAGTTGAACCCGCATACAATATATTGTGCCTTGATCAAAGTACGAAGGTAAGTGCGAATAAATTCCCTGGGACGCACTCTTGATACATCCCTGGTAAAAGGCATTGCCCAGAAGTAGTCCACCCCCATGTCCTCGAGAAGGGCTTTCTTTTCGTCCGGCGGCGTAATCAAGGTTTGATAACCATTGTTCGACTTGACGAGGCTCTTTGGATGAGGGGTAAATGTTACTGCCATGACAGGCAAACTTGTTCTGTTTTTGATTTCAAGAGCAGTCTCAAACAGCTGCCTGTGCCCAAGGTGTACTCCGTCAAATGCACCGATAGCGGCGACTACTTGCTGAGATCCAACATCAACTCCGGGTGTTTCCACAGTCTTCAATGGTATCACTCTTCCTGAATCAGTACTTTCTCATACTTAATTCTATACAATTCGTCTCCGTCCTGGGCAGCAGAGAGCACGCAAGCAATCCTCTGCCGCTTGGTAATATCGTCTGTATAGGCCCCGATAAACACGCTTTTCTTTTTGCAGGTACTTTCAGAAGTTCTCCTGACCCAGGCCTTGATTTCTCCAGGGTCCCGGAAAGCGCCTGGCTCAAGCGGCCTTCCGTGAATCACGGAAGTGATTGAATCAGGCCTGATCTCAAACAGCGGAAACTCTGCAAACACTGTATACGGGTTTACCAGTGCATCCTGCAACGGAAAAGCCGGCGCCTTGCCTTTCAAAGACGACATAAGCACAGAGTCTTTGAGCAAAAACGTGCCCACCCGCGTCCGCAAAAGATAAGAAACTGCAGCGCCACAACCTAACTCATCCCCAAGATCACGGGCAATCGACCTGACGTACGTGCCGCGCCCTACCCTGAGGCGGAAAATACCCCTGGGATATGTCCCGGGCTTCCAGTGCAGCAGGCAGAATTCATGAACGGTAACATCTCGTTCAGGCGCTTCGATTCTTATACCCCGCCTGGCCAGGTTATGCAGCCTCTGCCCCTTGACTTGCACTGCAGAATACGCAGGCGGGATTTGCTTTATCTCCCCTGTGTAGTTGGACAGCAACTTGCTTACATCTGAAGCCGTCAAATGGGCACACGGCCTTTCGGACGTTATGCGGCCGTCGAAATCGCAGGTGTCAGTGGAAATTCCGAATGTAAACTCGGCAAGATACTCCTTCTCTTCATCCAGCAGGTATTCAGACAGCCGGGTATAACAACCCAGCGCCACAGGCAACACGCCCTGGGCCATAGGATCCAGGGTTCCCAGGTGCCCTGCCCTTTTCCTGTTAAAAACCCGCCTTACCTGAAGCACTGCGTCGTGTGACGTAATGCCCTTGGGTTTCAGTACATTCAAGAATCCGTCCATATTCCCAGCCCATCCAGAACCCCAAATACGCGGGCCCTAACCTGTTCCAAAGTTCCCTCTACAACCGCTCCCGCAGCTCTTGGGTGGCCGCCGCCTCCCAGTGAAACGGCAACTTTGGATACATCCACCTTTGACCTTGACCTCAAGCTCAAATGTACGGTAGCTTGGTCTTGATTTTCCTTGAAACACAAAGCAACTTCGACCCCGGCAATAGAACGTGGGTAGTCAATTACAGAATTTGCGTCTTCAAACGATGCCCTTGCGTCTTTCAGCATTTGGGCTGTCACGTCTATAGAAGCCAATTTTCCGCCCTTATGCAAAGCCAGCGTGTGCAAGGCATTCTTCAGGAGCAGCAAAGAAGAAAGGCTCCTGGTTTCATAAAGATAATCAGCAACCTGCGACGGGTTTGCCCCTGAATCTATGAGTTCTGCGGCAACATGAAAGCACCGTGGGCTGGTGTTTTGATACCTAAATCCTCCCGTATCACTCACCAGCGCTGCGTAAAGGCAGGTTGCAACATCCGTGTCAATAGCCGCGCCCATGGCCTTGAGCAAAAAGAAAACCAGTTCGCCGGTGGCAGCAGCGTCAGGGTCGACCAGACTCGCATGGCCGAATTGGGAGTTTGAAACGTGATGGTCAATGTTGATCCAGGTTTTGGACCTGGCATAGCTTAGAGCCTCCCCTGCCCTCTCAGGGCCGGTACAGTCCAAAAACACTGTAACGTCTGGGTCAGTTTCTTCAGGTTCCAGGCATGAAGTCATAGTGTGAAGATGCGCACCGGGCAGAAAATCATACGTGGCAGGATGAGGGTCCTGAGAAAGCAACATGGCTTTCTTGCCAAGAGAAGAGACAACCAGAGCAAGCGCCAGGCCTGAACCAATACAGTCACCGTCAGGCTTCTCATGTTCAAGGATCAAAACCCTCTTGCTCTCAGCGATGATAGTTGCTATCTGCTCAAGTTTATCCCTATGCGGAATCTTCTTGGCCATTGATTGCCGTCTCCTCTGTCGCCACAGGTCACTATTCCTCAGGCTTGTTTTCAGATGCCCTGATTTCCGAAATAAGCCTGGATACCCGCATGCTGTGCTCTATGCCTTCATCCAAAACAAAATGTATCTCGGGAGCATATCTTATCCCGAGCGCTTTTGAAACTTCAGATCTAATCAGGCCTTGTGCGCTCTTGAAACCCTCCATGGTCTTTGCCTTGTCCTCATCTGACCCAAGAACGCTTACATATACTTTAGCCATGGACAGGTCTCTGTTAACCTCCACGTTGACAATACTGGCAAATCCTATTCGTGGATCGTTGAGGCGTCGCAACATAAGTTCTGACACAACCTCACGAATTGATGCTGCGATTTTCTCTTGTCTTTGTGCCACGGGCACCACCCCACAGTCATGTAATGATGTCAATTTGGACGTCCAGCACCTGGCCATCGATGTTGCTTTCAATCCACAAAACGGCCCTCTGCAATACCTCCCTGGCA
>DUTL01000196.1 GCA_012842105.1 Candidatus Fermentithermobacillaceae bacterium
TCGCCGTACGGAATTCTGGCCGGGCGGCCCTGTTGCGGGATGATGACCAGAGCCGTCTGGTACAGCCTTACTTCGCTTTCATGGCCTTCCGCAGGGGCCTGGCTTTTGGCCACTGTGGCTTCAAGGCCTGCCTGAATCAACGTCTCCTCCATGAGCATGTCTTTGAGTCGGAGCTCGTTGTGAAACCGCCTGATCGTGCGCAGGAAATCCTCAAACCGGTAACCCAAATGGGAAAGGATTATGGAGTCTCCTGAATAGAGGGACAGCACGATCTTGTAGTCGCCCTGAACTATGTGTTTGATATCTCTCAAGCACAAGGTTATGGCTGATCCGGCTACAGGCAGGAGGGCGAATTCCGTTTCAGAGACTACCGCCGATGCTTCTCCCCCGGAAATCTCTGTTTTGCCTGGAAGCCGGAGAGAGTAGCTCAACGGCCACTCAATTGCAGAATCACTGCTTTTACCTGTTCGCAACATCCTCACTCCCTGTGCGGCCTATGTTGCTTTCATCTGCTTAGGCTTAGTTAACTACCATTTCAATATGTTGTCAATACATGAACTATTAGCAAATTTCGCGGGTTTCATGAAGCTGCTGTTTCAGAGCCCTAATTCTTGCATCATCTTTGTGTAGACAAGCAGCTCTTTTCGCGAGGATACATTGAGTTTCATGTAGATCCGCTTGTTGTGTGTTTTGATGGTATTGATGGATAAGAAGAGAATTCCTGCGATCTCCCTGGCCGTATGCCCTTCCATGTACAAGTCGAAGACGGCTTTTTCAGCCGGGGTAAGGGTTTTGATGTTTTCCACGAATACTTCAAACATTGCGGTGCTATGTGCGGAAGACGTTGTAACGGGCCTGCCGCTTTCTTCGTCCTGCAGTGTAAGAAATTCAATCAGGTCATCAATTTCAGGGATCTTCGTTTTTCTGTGTTTGTCCATCTTCTTTGATTTGATTGTGTCAAATGCGGTTCTAACAGGGTGCACGTATTTGCGGCTGATATGTATTGACAACACAAAGCAAGCCGCGGTCAGCAAAACAAGCCACACAATGATTGAACGGTTTTGCCCTGCAATTTGCTCGTTCATGTCGGCTTCAGGCACGAGAAGGGCAATTCGCCATTCTTCCTGTTCGTAAGGGGAATCAACTGCGTACAGGCGTACTTTGCTATCAAGCCCGTAATAGGAATTACTGTTGCAGGTATACCTGTTCAATTGCCCGGTGCCGGTGAATATCTCCGTGTTAGAGGACGGGATGACATCGCCGGCAAAGTAACTTCCTGCAAACATGGCCTTGTCCATGTGCAAGAACTTGCCGTCATAAGGGGCAAGCATACAGAAAATGCGGTTTTGGGTGGAGTTATCGGGAGAATAGTTTGACTTAAAGAGCATGCATTTCACTTCAAAACCTGCAACACCCAATATCGTCCCGTCTGATGCAATGAGCGGTGCACTGCACAGCATGGCGCTGTCGCTGTGGTCAAATTCAGATTTGGGGCACCAGTAGTACAGCCGAGATAACGGCAAATCTGATTCCATGGCCGTCCCAATAGGAACTGTAAAATAGCCCGCCTTGCTAACGTCAAACTCCATCTTCCACTGGGGAAGAAGGGTCATCTCATTGCTTCGCGCTATTGATGCAGGCCCGCGCATATAGCGGATGTCATAGTAAACGGGGTTTACCGCACTTGCCTCCATGTTTTTCAGAAGCAATCCTGCCCTTGAGTATTCGGCACCGTGAATATACGGATTCGCGGTGGCGTTGAGTATTAGAAATATACCACTGCTCTTAGTGTGTTGCAGGCCCGCCAGCAGTCTGCCAAACTCCCGTGCCAGAATGGTTTCAACCAGTTCGGGATGTTCCGGCATTTCTGAAGGCTTGACTTCATTTTCCAACAAGGCTGCTTCTATGCCGGTTGACAATTGTTCGGCAAGAGACACGCTGCTAAGTGACAAATTTCCGAAATCATCATATATATCCTGGGATAGGTGCGACAGTTCTTTTTCAAACAAGGCGATGTTTTGCTTCATCGGGACTGCGGACAAAATCTTGGACTTTGAAAAAGACAGGAGGATGTCCGTATGTATTCGAGAGAGAAACGCATGAAAGCCATCGAGTTGTACATCAAATACGATAAGTGTGCCGCAGACGTGATTAATGAACTTGGCTATCCAGACCGTAAATCGCTTAGGAACTGGTATAAAGCATACCTCGAAGAGCAAGAAACGGGAATCGTACGAGACCTGAATTCGGCATACAGGAAGTATTCGCCGGAGCAAAAGAAAGCTGCTGTGGAATACTATCTTGAGCATGGCCGCAATATCTCAAGGACAGTTAGGGCATTAGGATACCCTTCCCGAGGCATGCTTAGATCCTGGTGTGACGAGTTGGCGCCAGGGACTCGAAAAATGCGCGTAGGCGGTGTAAAGTACAGTCACGAGCAGAAACAAGAAGCCGTGATTGCGTTATGCACCCGAGCCGGGAGCGCTAAGGAAGTTGCCGAAGAACACGGCGTTACTCGCCAGGCGTTGTATAGCTGGAAGAATGTTCTGCTCAGCAAGGAGGACAAGATGACAATGCCTGAA
>DUTL01000197.1 GCA_012842105.1 Candidatus Fermentithermobacillaceae bacterium
AACCCCAAGTGCAAACAGGCGGTCACAGTGGCCACTGAGTTAGCTCTGAAAGAGATCAAACAGGACCAATGCAAGTCTGCCAGGCCAGATAATCAAGCACGGCTGGTGTAAATTCCAGGCAATGAAGCGGGCCGGTGAAAACCGCCAGCATAACATTGGAATCCGGTAGGGAGAGGTGTCATTAAGATGCCTAACTTCCGCGTTATCCTTGCATGAAGAGGTCGGTTGGTTTATCGTTATCGTGTTGGTACTATAGTATTGTACAACGTATTGATAATTCGGCAATCGGATAGATACACGCAAATATGGATTCGAGCTGCCGGCAGGTTAATGCACTGCTTATTGAAGTTCTTTCGCCTGCCGGTACACAGGTTGCTTTCGCGAATTATCTGCGTATCTACGTGAATTACCTGAAGGAGGGAGCGGGTGGATACCCGAAAATATGCCAACAGTTGTTGTAGTAGGAAGCCAGTGGGGCGACGAAGGTAAGGGGAAAATCACAGACTACCTTGCCCTGGAAGCAGACGTGGTCGTAAGGTATCAAGGCGGCCCAAATGCCGGACACACAGTCGTAGTGAATGATGAGGTGTTTCAACTTCATCTGCTCCCTTCCGGGATTTTGTACCCTGAGAAACTATCTGTAATTGGAAACGGAGTAGTTGTTGACCCCGAAGTGCTTGTGGATGAAATCCAGAGGCTTCAGGCCAGAGGCCGGGATACTGGAGGGCTGCGCATTAGCGCCCGTGCTCATCTGATAATGCCTTACCACAGGATTCTGGATGCCCTGCAAGAAGAGAGCATGGGTGAGCGCAAAATAGGTACTACTCTAAAAGGTGTCGGCCCTGCGTATATGGACAAATCGGCCAGGGTGGGTATTAGAGTAGGCGACTTGCTCGAGCCGGACGTGTTCACACAACGGCTGGAGTCAAATCTGCGGGATAAAAACCGGGTTTTCAAGTACGTCTACGGAAAGCAGACTCTTGATGCACAACCCATTATTGAATCTTACCTGCAAGCAGGCAAATTTCTGAAACCTTATATTACTGATACTGCAGTGCTTGTCAACAAGGCAATCAGGCAGGGTAAGAAAGTCTTGTTTGAAGGAGCCCAGGGAACTCTGCTTGACCTTGACCACGGTACTTATCCTTATGTTACCTCCAGCCATCCTGTTGCAGGAGGAGCTTGTATCGGTGCGGGAGTTGGCCCCACTAAGATTGACGAAATAATCGGTGTTGTAAAGGCATACACGTCTCGAGTAGGCGACGGGCCATTTCCTACTGAGCTTCTTGATGAAACCGGTGATTGGATACGGGAAACCGGTCACGAGTATGGAGTTACCACAGGGAGGCCGCGGAGAATCGGGTGGCTTGATCTCATGATGATAAACTACGCAGCGGTTCTCAACGGGTTGACGGGAATCGCCCTAACCAGGCTGGATGTGCTTTGCGGGCTGGATAAGGTCAAGGTGGCCTATGCCTATAAGCGTGACGGACAGGTGATTACTGAGTTTCCGGCAAGTTTCAAAGAATTGGCAGAGTGCGAGCCGGTCTATGAGGAGTTCTCCGGTTGGCCGGAGATAGACCCTGCAGCAAAAAGCCTTGACGATCTGCATCCCAATGCCCGGAGGTTTGTTGAGTTCATATCTCACAAGACCGGGTTGGAGCCAGCCATAGTCTCTTTGGGAAGGGGCAGAGAGGAATCCCTCACGCTGAGAGATTTGTTCCAGTAAAATACCCGGCGTGTTTG
>DUTL01000198.1 GCA_012842105.1 Candidatus Fermentithermobacillaceae bacterium
AAAGACGAACCAAACACTGCAATTGGACGAGGTGAAACCCGTGGCCCTGAAGATTGATGTGGGAAGAGCCCTTATCCCCAAGAAAGGAGAAGAGCTCCCAGGCGATACAGTTGAAGTAGACGACTCTCAATCATCAACTGTCGTTGTGCTCTCGGACGGCCTGGGCAGCGGTGTAAAGGCCAACATTTTGTCTTCCTTGACAGCCAAGATGACAGTTGGCATGCTCAAGTACGGATGTGACCTCAGCGAGGTCATTGAGGCGCTTGCAGACACGTTGCCTATTTGCGAAGTACGAAACATCGCGTATTCCACTTTCACCATTCTTCAGGTATTCCCTGACGGAACAGCTTATCTTGCAGAATATGATAACCCTCGGGCTATTATAGGGCAAGAACGTACTGTTATCGATGTTCCCAGGAAGACAAGGGTTATCTCTGGCAGAAAGATCAATGAAGCCCACTTCCGGCTGGATGAGAGAAGCTGGGTGGTGTTGGTTTCTGACGGAGTAATTCACGCAGGCATAGGCGGCATATGGAATCTTGGCTGGACCCATGAACGGGTGCAAAACTACATCTCCAGGGTGATTACAACATTTCAAGACGCCCAGGATATGTGCGACGACCTTTGCCACGTATGCCAGAGGCTCTATGCAGGTGAAATCGGAGATGACGTGTCTGTAGCAACGGTTATGGTCCGAAAACCAAGGTATTTGACTCTCATGATAGGCCTTCCGAAAGATAAGTCCAGAGACAAGGAAATACTGTCTCATTTACTCGCAAGAGAAGGAAAACGAGCGGTTGCGGGCGGTTCAACAAGCCAAATGGTAGCCAGGGAGCTCGGGCGTGAGCTCAAGGTCAACCTTGGTTCAATGATAGACAATGTCCCCCCAACTGCATACATCGAAGGCATAGACCTGGTGGTTGAAGGCACGTTGACCATTGAAAGAACCCTCAAGTACTTAAGGGAAGGCAGAAAAAAGGTGTCGCTCATGTACAAACCTGACGGGGCTTCAAGGCTCTGTTCTGCTTTGCTTGAAGCAGACGATATTCACATTCTTATGGGCTCGGCAGTCAACCCGGCCCATCAAAGCCCGGACTTGCCCGAGACCTTGCAGCTGAAAAGCAGAATGGTAGAGGATCTTTCCAAAATCCTGGTTGAACAAGGAAAGAATGTTTCAGTAACAAGGTTTTGATCTTCAACAAGATACGAGCAGGTGAGAACAGATGCTGTTCCCACTTGCTCGTTTTGTCTATACTACTTCAAAACACCGAGTTCCTTTGCTGTTTCGGTGAACTTCTCTATGGCAAAATCAAGGTCCTCTTTCCCGTGGGCGGCCGACAGCATACAACGTATCCTTGCCTTGCCTCTCGGCACCGTGGGATAGCCTATGGACTGAGCAAATATATCCTTTTCAAACAGCTTCTTAGAGAAATCAGAAGCCAGTTTTTCATCTCCAAGCATTACGGGAGTAATAGGGGTTTGGGTACGGCCTGTATCAAACCCAGCTGACTTGAGCCCCTTCTGGAAATAGGCGGCATTATCCCACAGTTTCCTTACCACCGCGTCGCTCTCCAAAAGCACATCAACTGCAGCAATTGCAGCGGCGGTATCGGCCGGCGTGAGCCCTGAACTAAATAAGAACGGGCGCCCTCTCTGCCTGAGGTAATCAATCAAAACTTCAGGGCCGGTTACGAATCCGCCCATTACGCCAAATGCCTTGGATAATGTGCCTACCTCGATTTCAACTTTTCCTTCCAATTTGAAGTGGTTGACGATACCTCTTCCGCTATCACCCAGGACCCCTTCTCCATGAGCGTCGTCAACCATAACCATAGCCCCAAATTCGTCTGCAACTTCGACTATTTGAGGAAGAGGGGCGATATCACCGTCCATACTGAAAACGCCATCAGTGATAATCAACATTCTCCTGGCGGAGTCCTTGTGTTCAGCAATCTTCTGTCTTAGATCGCCTACGTCGTTATGAGCGTATCTCACAACCTGTGCCCTGGACAACCTGCAGCCGTCTATGATGCTGGCATGGTTTAGCTCGTCTGAAAAAATAATGTCACCCCTGCCGGTGACTGCGGGAATTACGGCTGTATTGGCGGTAAAACCTGCTTGAAACACTATACACGCCTGGGCATGTTTGAACTCTGACAACTTCGTCTCAAGTTCTACGTGAATAGACTGAGTGCCTGCTATGCTTCTTACGGCCCCTGGCCCAACACCGTATTCGTCAATAGCCTTTTTAGCAGCCTCTTTCAGCTTTGGGTGGCCTGCAAACCCCAGGTAGTTATTAGAGCAAAGATTCAGCACCTTCTTGCCGTCTACTACAAACCAGGCGCCCTGTGAGCCATAGATTGTCCTGATAATGTTAAACAACCCTTGCTCACGCAAGGCGCCAAGTTCCTGTGACAGAAACTCCAACTTAAACATAACCTAACCCCTTTCCTAGTGGTTACTGTGGTGACGCCGCATCCGGCGAAATTCCAGGTACATTTTGGCTAATCCCAGAAAACTTCGACATTCCATGCCTAAATCCTGCTCCTTAAACCAGAACCCAATAACCCCCAATTGAGAGCCCGGGCCGCAAATCGCAGCCTTACGCTTATTTGCCCCGGAAACAACACATACCAGGCTGCAACTCTCCTGAGCCCCGGGCTCATTAACTCAAGTGTAAAACACGATAACATCTCCGTCATGGAGCACGTGATCCCTTGGAACCATTTGCCCTTCGAATACCCCTTTACCCCACACTCTTGCGTACTTAAGGTTTTCAGCTATTTCTTTATGGATTTCAGCTGCCGCTTCTAACACCGTAGTTCCATTATCTACAACGAAAGGTTGGGTATAGTCGGCTTTTCCCCCAGGGGGCCGGGTGAAAATCCGGATCTTATCCAATAATTCGAAGAACATCCTGCACGCCAAAGTGGATAGCCCATCCCCTGTTGCCGCTGAACACGGGACGATCTCAATACCTTCAGGCATTATTTCACGGAAGAGTTCAAGCCTTGTCACAGCCCCGGGCATATCCATCTTGTTGGCTGCACACATAGCTTTCATCTCGGTAAACTCCCTTTCACCGTCATTTTTGATTCGAACATTATTTTCTTCCATAAAACCGATTAAACTCTCGCAATGTTCAAGCACATCATCATCGCCCATATCGAAAACAAGCAAAAGCCCATCTGCCATTCGCATCATGGCCCACATCCACGATTGTGCATTTTCCGGCGCTATTGGCGGCATATCTATCAGCTGAACTTGAATATTTTCCCAACGCGCCATACCCGGTAAGGGCATCCTGGTTGTAAACGGGTATTCTGCAACCTCAGGCTCAGCTTTGGACATACTCCTTAACATCATTGACTTCCCTGAATTAGGAGGGCCTACAAGAATCACCTGCCCGGCGCCTTCCTTATCGATTCTGAAAAACTCTCTCCTGGCGGGGCCCTTCTTTGCAGACGACTTGAGCTCATTTCTTAGTTTAGACATCCTCCGTTTGATTTGCCCTTGCATCTTCTCTGTCGCCTTGTGTTTCGGGATTGTTGCAAGCATCTCCTCAAGAGCGGCAAGTTTCTCTTCGGAGGTAATGGCCTGCTGGTGTCGCTTCTTGGCAGCAAGAAATTCAGGCCCCAGGTTTGCTGACACTCTAGACCACCTCCTGGTGTCTGATTGTTTTCATTACCTGAATCTATTATTACTTTACGGTGAATTTGATTTTCTGACAAGAACGAGCAGCTGCGCTTTTGGCCTCAAGGTGTGAGTCTAGGTGTTGCCTCAATGCGCCGGCTAATGGTGCGCCCACACTCACAACCTGCACTCACAATCCCCTGGGCAGGGGAAGAATGCCGGCCATGTCTATACCCGAAAGATAGCTGCGCCAGTCGACCACTATCTCTTTGCCCGGCGTAAGAAACACTATTGAAGTATGCTTAACCGGTATTTGCAGTATCTTCTCTGCTGCGCAAGCATACAGGGCAACCTGAGGGGTATATCTTTTCACGGCCTGGGGCAGTTGCTGCAGGGTAAGAGAATCAGTCTTGTAATCCAATATCAATAGCCCGTCGTCTGTCTCCACAATAACATCAATTACACCCTGAACCAGCACCGAGTCTCTCAGCCCGCCCACTTCATAGCTACCTTCATTGCCACATTGGCCTGTAGCTCCACAGGCGGTTTCGCCGCGGGGCCCGGCCCCACGCTCACTCAACCCGGACAGCAGATCGAAAGCGGCCTGGCCTTCCTGAAACCCTGTACCGTCCTGCTCCTCCCCGGCCGCGCCTGCACCAATCATGTGCCCTACGCTGACCCTCATGGTAAACGGCACTTCCCGCTTTACCCTGTGCGGTGACGAAACCAGTATCTTGCCTGTTTGAGACCTAAAAAA
>DUTL01000199.1 GCA_012842105.1 Candidatus Fermentithermobacillaceae bacterium
ACTTCATTGATAGCCATCTGCATGGACCGTACAGCTGAAATGCTGGCATCGGGATGTGCAAAACGCGACAGAAGCCGGGCCAGAATTCCTGGCTTCACAGTGTTTGGTTCAATAGCCCGCCCCTGCATAATGGCTACTACAGACTCTGCTATCCCTACCAGATCTCCAGGTGCTGCTATGTCCCTGGTATATTGATGAATTACGTCTTCAGGGTTGTCTTTATCCGTAATCAGGTGAGTGCGAATTCTCAGTATGGCAGTATTTTCTTCATTCCAGCGATATGGCATACCGGCTCACTCCTCACATGATCTGTGCAAAATTGCTGCATTGCGCCGCTTATACAGGTACCGTGCAATCCCGTTGTATATGGATTGCCCTAACCGTTTTCTGAACAAGGGTGCCCTAAAATTGGCTTCGTCGGCAAAATAGGTCAAGCACAAGGGCTCTACCCGGACAATGGGAACGCCCAGGCCGGATGGGCCGGGTAACATGGAGGTGGGCTCTGCCTTAATGCCCATTCTTTCAAGCAGGGCCGCGGCAATCTCACTTGCGAGCAGGCGGGAATCTGCGCAGTCCTGGGCGGCTGCTACTGTGTATGTTTGGGCCAGATGGTCATGGCTGCCCGATGCATGAATTTGAATACACAAAGCCGGATCGCCGGCCCGAAGTATGTCTAACCGGCTCTCTTCTGTTAAATAGACATCACTGGTTCTTGTAACAATTGGATGCGCCCCTGACAGTTTGAGAAGGGGGCACAATTCCCTGGATATCTCAAGAGCCACATATTTCTCTGCAAGATCCACAGGCCCCTCGATTCCCTTGTCCTTTCCTCCGTGCCCGGGATCAATGCCGATTCTGAAACCTTTGAAAAGGTTTTGCAGGGGCTTGCGTGAAAAGCAAAGTGTTACAGTAGCAGGCAGGCCCGGAGTTTGGTGTATCTCCACCGGAAGGCTGGTAGTAGATTGAAGATAGCCGGATTTATTGCACTCAGATTGCTCACATAATGGATACTCCAGCAATACATCTATATTTACCTGTGGCGGATCTTCCGGCGACACCCGCCCGCCCGGGTGGCCACGGGCATATACCCTTACCAGTTTCATCAGCCCGTCTGACACCAGAATATCATCTGCCGCCATAACCAGTTCAATCCCATGGAGAGTGAACCTGTATGTGCAGGCTTGCGCCAGGACTGTGGCCGGGTTGGATAAGGCATTGGCTGTTGCCCGGGCTGAAACTTCCTGAGGCCTGTGTTCAGCGGCAGTGCCTGTCCTTGAGGATACTGCCTCAAACTGTATTTTCTCAGGCAGAGCAGTCAGTTCCAGCGTAATCCTGGATTGCCACTCTCCTTCAGGAGAAACAGCAACAGAAGGCCACGCATTCAAAATCGCCTTTTTCACATGCTTTCCACCACTCGTAGGGTTGTTAATGTTCTGTCTTCAGGGCCTGAAATTCCAAAAGCCAGGCGCCTAATAATGCTGAGGTAATCGACAGTCTCCTGAGTGATCACTTCTCCCGGAAACAAAATAGGGATGCCCGGCGGGTAGCACGTAACTACTTCTGCGCTAACATGCCCCAGGCTCTCATTTAGAGGTACCCTGGCCCAATTGCCCTGGACAGCCTTTCTGGGGGCAAGCGCCATTTCAGGAATTGGGGGAAGGTTCGGGATTGACTTTTGGGCCTCCAACAGTCTCATGGGAATCTGTCCTGTTTGCACTGCAAGCCGCAGGGACCGTAAGCCTTCCAAAAGGGCGGAGATATCTTCCGTGGTATTCCCGAAACTCACTATTACAAGGATATTGTACAGGTCAGACATTTCTACCTGGATTCCCATTTGATCCCTCAAATACGTTTCAGCCTGGTATCCGGTAATTCCAAGTTCCTTCACGGTTATTGTCACCTTGGTCGGATCCAGGGCGTCTACCCCGGGTTGCCTGGCAATTTCCTGCCCGAAGCAGTACAACTCTGGGATCCTGTTTACTTCCTCCCTCAACATGTTGGCCAGGTTGATTGCCCGGTCTATGAGATCCGGCCCGTGAAGGGCCATTTGCCGTCTTGCAGCATCCAGGGATGCCAGTAGCAAGTACGAAGCGCTTGTTGATGTTAAGTACTGGAACGATGCTTTGATACGAGCCCTATCAATGTTCGGCCCCTGTATGTGCAAGAAAGATGCCTGAGTAAGGGCGCCAATTATCTTATGTGCTCCTTGCGCTACTGTATCTGCCCCGGCTCTCAGGGCAGGTTCCGGCAAATCTTCATGGAAATGAAAATGAGGGCCGTGAGCCTCATCAACCAACAGCAATTTTCCTTGATTGTGAACTGCCGAGCATATCGATGAAAGATTTTGGGACGTTCCATAGTAGGTTGGGTTGACAAGCAACACCGCTTTAGCTTTTTGCGCACCAGGGTTGCTGCTCAGGCATTGGTTAAGGGTGCTTTCTTCAACTCCGAGGGCAAATCCCAGATATTCGTCGTATGCCGGAAGTACAAATGCAGGATGGGCTCCTGCAAGTATGATTGCAGAAAGAATTGACTTGTGAATATTTCGCGGAATCACAATGAAATCTCCGTCATCAAGAGCCGCAAGCACCATAGTGTGAATCGCGCCTGAAGTTCCGTTAACCATGAAATAGGTTTGATCGGCCCCAAAAAGTTCTGCTGCAAGGCTCTGAGCTTCTTTTATGCATCCGTGGGGTTCGTGGAGTTCGTCCATGGCAGGTACGCCTGTGACATCGCTTGAAAAAGCTTTGTGCCCAAGCAATGACATGCCAAGAGGATCAGCTCCTTTTCCACCTCTATGGCCCGGCATATGGAATCTGACCGTATCCGCATATGCGAAAAGAGACTCAATAATGGGAACTCTTTGCTGGGCCAGGTTCTGGCTTTGGAAGGCCTGGCGCGCTTGCCCCGCGTTGGGCGTTTTTGCAGCACCAAGGCCGTATTCTGGAATAATATTCAACGGTTCGCCTCCCCACGCAACCTCATGTTTCTAAGCTTATTCACACAAGGTGCAAACTGTTACCGGGTTATTATAATAGAATTTCGGCGTTTCCGGGAGCCCTGAAACAACGAAAATGTTTATTCGTTTTGCTCCTTTCGAGCTATGGCTGCCATTGTGGATACTTCAAGTTCGTCAACTATGTACAAAGAGCCGTTGGCCGCTTGCATCATCTGCTTCAGGAAACCGTGGTTGGGTTCAAGCCCTATGCAACCCATGCGTATCCCCTGCCTTGCAAGGTTCTTGGCTGCAGATATCGCGTCTTCAATTGGAGAAAGAGTTCTGTAAGGCACAGTTGGGATTCCATCTGTAACACACAATATAAGCGGCTTGTTGATTCTGCTTTTGCAAAGCTCACCTACTTTTTCCAGGCCCTTTGCCAGGGGAGTGAGGCCTTGAGCCTGGATGCGGGCAAGCCCTGCTTCAAGTTTGCGAGGGCTCTTAGTGAAGTCGCATACAACTTCCACGGCTGAATCCTGAAATATCACCACGCATACTTTCTCCTTGCTTGTGACAATGAGATGCCTGGCAAATTCCTTCGCTGAAGCGATCCGTTTTCCTGACATAGATGCCGATGCATCAAGCAATAACACAATAGGCCTGGATTTCTTCTCGCGTGTGTACCAGAAACGGAGATGCCGGGGAGTTAAAGGCCCGGGAGTTGTACCTTTGGCTATTATGCTTTCGGCTACAGCAAAATGGCCTGCTATATCGCCTGCAGCTTTTGGAAGGGCATACCCTCTTGATCTTGCCGTGCCCGGCCTGAGATTGCTGCTTGTTCGTTCGGCTGCCGGCACGCTTTTGGCAGGAAGCGACCAGAGCAGGCGGCGAAGGTATGCTTCAATTTCGGCGCAATGGTGCCGCAAGTGGTTTAGCGCCAGCTCTCCCTGGGTGGTAAGCCTGTATTGCTGCTGGTCGAATTGTATTAGATTAGACCTTTTGAGTGCCCGGCGAATTTCGTCTGCGCCCTTACCTTTAGATCCCCTAAACCTTGTCAGTTCAGCGGGGCGCATTCCAGCAGACAGGGCTTCCAAAAGGCCCAGCGCATCTTCAGTTGAGCCTATGTCCCGCGCTGCCTGCCTTGCAAGCGCTTCGGTCCTGTACCACAACGCTGAGGAGGAATTTGTGCTTGTTTGATGACTGCTACCTGCTTGTTTGAGAAATGAGTCGCTTGTGGTCCGGTAGTCTCCCAAATCCATTGGTGCGTTTCCATTATCCATTGTTACACGGCGGACCTTTCGTAACTCCAGGCCTGATCTTTCTATGGCTGATTCAACTGACTCAACTATGGCAAAAATAGATGAGACCAACGCATGCATGTTGAGCATGGCCAGGTGAACGTGGGTTATGTGAGCTTGCCTTACGCCTTCTTCCCGGCCAAATGTCAACGGCCCGTCAAGCCTTCCTCCGCCCAGGGCAGTCTGGACGTCAATGTAGGGTATAAAGGCCTGAATCGAGGGTCCGGGCTGCCCTTCTAAGGTTTCCAAATCTATTGACGAGATCGCATTTATCAGTGAATGCGCGATTTCCTCCGGTTCAATTTTGCCTTCGGAATGGAAAATGTCAATGTGGACAACTTCGTCATCTGTATTTCTATGATAGAAGGTTTTCCCGGCATCAGCATTCATGATTACAGTAATCTCATGGGGCATGGTTATGTCCTGCAGGTGAACTTTGGTTGAGACAACTGCCGTTTCACCTACGCGTACTGCAACAGGTGCGTCTACGAGTTCATGAAGGCGTGCAATCGCTTTTTTTTGCTCCGGGCTGGTGTTGCCGGGATGGTAGATCATACCATATGATCCTTCCATTCAGATGGCAACAGGATCTCTTCCCAGGTGAGATGGCCGATGTGGCGTGCCGCATCCGGAGGGGACACAGGAGGTACCCGGGCAGGGTTTTGCTGCTGCAGCGAGGTTTTTCCAGAGGCTGATTGGCCCATGCCATCTTGTTTGCCTCTTAGATGCCGGCTTTGCATAGGGCTGCCCGGCGCATGGCCGCCTGGGTCACCTGGCTGAAGCTCAGCGTGCTTTGGCCCAAAGCCTGAACGGTTAGTACTTCTGCACCGTGACAGGAGCCTCTGCAGCCAGCTTATTTGCTTGTGGCCGTTGTTTCCAGGCGCATTATTGCCGGACTTGGCTTTTGATTCACCTGGCCCCTGACTATGCGGCGTCGGAGATTGTGTGCCGTGCCCGGCCTCAGGCGAACCGGTTGGGCTGTTGCTTCCGTTATCATGGCTGTCGAACCGCATCTTGGGATCGGGGCCGTTTGCAGAATCTAATGTATTTGATGAGCTTGGCGTGTCGGGTATCTTTAACTTGCTTGGCGTATTTGCACCGCTTTCAGGCCCGGCGCTTGCACGGACTTGCACACTGGCGGCTTTGCGGAGTTCAAGGTCTCTCAGGATTTCTGAAAGTACGATAGGCTCAACCCTGTGTCTAAGCACCAAAGGCAGCACCGTGGAGATCTCCTCGAAAGACACTTCCTCTTTTCCGCGTATCACTGCAAGGCATCTGGAACTTAGCTCAAGGGATTCAATGGCCCTCAGGCTTTCAATGTTCTTCTCAATGTAGAGTTCTGCCATGTACCTTATGATTGTCTGTGGAACCGCCGTTTTGCTCAGGTTCACAGCTTTCTGCTGTATGCCCTGGGTTATTCCCGGGTTGTCATCTATGATTGAGACGGCTTGATGTTTGCTCCAGAGAAGTTTCTGGATTACAAGGGGATCTGACGGCCTCTGTACAGGGACTACTATATCGAACCTATCAGATAATTGCCTTCGAATCTCCTCAAGGGGCCCGGGGTCTTCGTCAGGATTTGATGTGGCCCATACTGAGGAAACTATCTGTATTTCCCAGGGCTGCAGGCCAACTTCTTCGATCTTGATCTTGCCCGGCTTGGTTCCCATGACTGATAGCAGTACATCGGTTATTTCAGGGGCAGTCTCCGCAAGCCTGTTGATCTCGTCGATGAACACAACACCTCTATTTGCCATAGGTATTGCCCCGGGAAGGAGCGCCGCTTTGGGATTTTGAGCGTTGGTTAATTGGGCAAGGTCCACACTTCCGAGAATGGTACCCAATTTTGCACCGTGCCCTATCTCGATGAATGGCATAGGTACACTCTCAGATTCTACCTGGCCGTGAGCGCTCTCTTCTGTATGGTTTGGGCAGTGGGGAAGTTCAGGTTGACACTGGTAGATGCAGTGCTTGATGCGTGTGATGTTGGGAGCCATGCGCCGGGCCCAGCGCATTACTGTTGTTTTTCCTGTTCCCCTCAGCCCTTCAGCATGAATATGCAACGGAATGCCTGCTGCCGTGCATATGAGCGACATTTCCAGTGCAAGAAACAAATTATCGTTTCCTTGGTGCCTAATAGGTGTTCTGGTAGACAAAGAGAAATCCCCCTGCGGGTATTTTGCCCGTTAAACAGGAGGTTTCTTTCGGGAAAACGTATGGAACTAATGGCACTGCGGCTGTAATTTTCCATGCAGGGATTTTCTAACCTCAAATATAAGTGTTCAAGGTCTTCAAGGCATCTTCGAATTCGTGCTTCTTTGCTACGAGGAATGTTACAGCATTTTCAGCTTGTTTTACCTTGCTTATGTTCCTGGCATCATGCGACGGAAGCCCGCTTCCCTGAATCTCGATTAGGCCGTATAGCGCTCCTGCCTTGATTTCTGCCCCTGTGATCTGGTTCCAACGGTACTTAATGCATTTTTTGCCTGTCAGAGATCCGGAAGCCATTCCAGATTTCAAGATGAATAGATGCTTCGACGAGCATGCCAGGGCTTCCCCGGTATTTCCGAGCACAGCCACCTCTACCTGTTCTCCTGGTTCCAGATTCTCCTCAAGAAGTTTCCTCATCGTACCCAGGGCTTCAGCGCCTCGGGGCGCAGTGGCGGCTCTTGCTGCGGTTCTTGGCCTTGACGACATTACTGAGGACATGATGTAGTCATATTTCTTCATTATCCCGAGCTTCTCCATGCAATCGGTGCAAAGCCGCTGGCCGTCGATTGTCTTGAAATGTTCGCCTGACAGGAACGGTTGCTTGCCGCATTTGTCACACGATACATTGCCTATCGTTGCTGTAAGACATTTTTCGCAGTACCATGTTTCGTCCACGATAATCAAATCAGTGCGGGCAATTCCAAGGTTTGAGACTCCGCACTTTGTGCAATTCGCCAATGTATCTACCCCCCTAGAAGGATTATCGCAATTAGCAACATGTACTTTAGCGCAATGGGTAATATGTGTGCAGGAAAGGCCAACCGGCCAATTTGTGGCTAATAGCCTATTTGACCCCTGCTGAGGATGTCAGCAATTCGTTGCTCAGTTGGTTGTACTTGAACGGGCGTTTTCAAGGCGCTGTCTTGCCTTTTCCAGCAGGCCAGGTTGAAAAACAAGATCGGCAGCGCATAACGCCATCACTTTAGCTGCCATTAGGGTTGAATCAATGGCTTGGGGGGTTATTGTATCATCAGCCATTTCCTTCGAGTGCCCTCGGGCATCAGACACCGCAAATCCAATTTGTATGCACGGAATCTCCCAGGTAACGCTACCTACGTCGGTTACGCCCCCTCCGGTTCTTGGCTCATCCGCAGGTATATCCCGCCCCAGGTACTCAAAGTTCTTTCTGGCAAGGCCTCTTAGCACCGGGTGTTCCAGGGTTTCCCGGAAAAGCGGCTGGTAATGCCTGAATTCTACTGTTGCGCCCACAGCCCAGGCTGAACCCTCAGCACACTGCCTTACTTTGGGAATGACTGTGTCCTCGAGGTAGCGCGAGTCTTTCGCTCTAACGGTGAACCTGGCAGTTGCTCTGTCAGGCACTATGTTAGGAGCGTCGCCTCCGTGGGTTATAATTCCTGCCAGCCTTACATCATCTCGCAAGTAGTTCTTCATGGTTCTTATCTTCATGTAAGCTGAGACACAGGCATCCAATGCGTTGATGCCCGCTCCAGGGTTTCCTCCTGCATGGGCTGATTTGCCTAAGAAG
>DUTL01000200.1 GCA_012842105.1 Candidatus Fermentithermobacillaceae bacterium
AGCCTATAGCACTGAGGAAACAGAGCCGTGGGCACCATACCTGGCCCTGGCCTCTCCTGTTGAGTCGGATACCAGGCAACGTGAAAGTCAATCAAACGGCCCCGGCCAAGACGAGGGAGCCGGAGCCTCGCAGAATACCCCTGAAAGCATAGTGGCGCTTCTTGGTTCGGCTGTTTTCAGAAAAAACGGCCCAAGGATCAAGATGGTAGGAACGTTGGACACAAAAGAAACAATGGCTGTCAACATGCTGAGAGGCGATTTTTCCAAGGGTTTCATGGACATTGCCATGCCCCGCGAATCCGGAAAAACAGCTACCCTGGTCTTCCATCATTATTCCATTTCTAACAAGACCGAAACAGACGGCAACCATGTAACTGTAACTTTCACGGTTAGAGCTACCGCTTCAATGGAAGAAACCACCGCCAGAGAATTTGAACTGTCTCCCGGTCATCACGAAGAGATCGTCCAAACCGCTGAGCAGGAATTGGAAGCACTGCTAAGCCGAGTGTTTTTCAAACTAAGAGCCATGGATTCAGACGTGGCCGATCTGGGAATGACCGTACACAAACATTTCAAAACATGGCCCGAATGGAAGCAGTTTGACTGGCCGTCAAAGTTCAAGGATACTACTGCAGGCTATGACATACAAGTTTTTGTATTCACTTCAGGTTTTACAGACAACCCTCCTACGCCAAAATAGCATAACTCATTGGCCGTCGAGGGGAAAAGGTAGTTGCCCCTGCTGCGGCGAAGATAGTAATAGCGTGTTTATGGGTTAGACAAACCAGAGAGGTGCAACCGGTTGAAATCGCAGAAAGAAGAACGTGAAAGAGTCAACAAGTTATATGAATGGGAAGACCTCAGACGTTCAAAGGTACAGCACATAGCGGGTGTGGATGAAGCAGGCAGAGGGCCTATGGCCGGCCCTGTTGTGGCTGCCGCAGTGATCTTGCCGGCCCAACCCAAAATCCCCAACCTGAACGACAGCAAGAAACTTTCTCCAAAGGTACGAGAACGGCTTTTTGGTTCTATTCTTGAGACCAGCATTGCTTTTGGCGTCGGCATCAGATCTGCCCGGTTTATTGATGAATTTGGTATTGTAACAGCCACTTTTTCAGCAATGAAGACGGCCCTTCAAATGCTGGTGCTTAAAGGTTACGAACCCGGCCTAGTTGTTGTAGACGGTTATCCCATCCCTGGCCTGGGAATGAACCAAGAAGCCCTGATAAAAGCAGACAACAGGATAGCATCTGTGGCCTGCGCCTCAATCGTGGCCAAAGTCATACGAGACAGAATGATGGCACAATTTGAAGGCCTGTACCCTGGATATGGGTTTTCCAACCACAAGGGCTACTGCACCAAAGACCATATGGAGCGTCTTAGGAAAAGAGGCCCGTGTCCTATCCACAGACGCTCTTTTCACCCGGTCCGCAGCCTGTTGACATGACCTGGTGCATGTACGGGCTTTGAATATGATCGGGCATTTACTGGGACAAAGGCAGGTTATCTCGATTTCAGAGGTGAGGAAGTGAAGCAAGGCGAGGGTTCTTTGTACAGTGGCTTTTTTGCTGAGTTTTACGACATACTTCACGCAGGTTTAACTGACGTGGATTCATATATTGAATTCGGCCACAGGTTTGGCCCTGATATTTTGGAATTGGGGTCGGGTACCGGCAGGATACTAATACCTATGGCAAAAGCAGGCTTTAATGTTACGGGAATAGACCTTTCTGACGATATGATTGCCCGTTGCCTTGCCAAACTCGCCCTGGAAGATGAAACACTTAGATCCAGGGTAACCATTGTCAAGCAAGATATAACGCAATTTTGCCTTGCAAGGAAGTATGACCTCATCATTGCCCCGTGTAATATGATTAGCCATTTTGTTGAGCCGGCCCGGCTTCTACAGGCGCTGTGTTGTGTCAAGCGGCATCTCAAGCAAACAGGTGTATTCATCCTAGACAACAGTGTTCCTGATATCCCGTATATGGTATATATCAACCGCGTTGAAAGGATCTTTGGTTTTGAGCACCCGCTGACTGGAACAAGAATCATCGATAGGTTTAGAAGCACCTACGACTTTGTCAACCAGCTGGAACACAACTCCATATACCTTGAAGAGTATGACGATGCAGGCAATTTACTCAGAAAAGCAGGTTGCTCGGATACTATGGCATATTTTTTCCCCAGGGAATTAAGGGTCATGCTTGAGATATCCGGGCTGGAAGTGTTTGACGAACAGGGATCCTTGCTGGAAAAAACCCCGATAGATGCTGATTCTACTGAAATGGTATTCTTTTGCCGCTTGGCCCTCTAAGCCACAGGAATGGTTGCGTTGCAAAGCAAGATTCACATAGGCTAAGATCCAAGCAGTTGAGCTGCAAGTAACATTTGATGTTGATTATTGTTTCGAATAGGAGTTGAACTTATGACAGACCTCACTACAGGCAATGAAGCAAAGCTCTTGTTCATGTTTTCTTTGCCAATGCTGCTCGGCAACGTATTTCAGCAATTGTATAACACAGTCGACAGCATGATAGTCGGACGCCATTTGGGTAAGGAGTCTTTGGCAGCGGTTGGCGCCAGCTTCCCGATTATGTTCCTTCTCGTCGCATTGACTATGGGCATAAGTATGGGCGCAACAATTCTCATAGCCCAATACTACGGCGCAAAAGACATGAGCAGGGTGAAGAAAACCATAGACACGACCTTTATTTTTTTGGCTTTTGCTTCATTGGCTGTAACATTCATAGGCCTTACATTGTCAGGCCGGATCCTGAATTTTCTCAAGGTGCCCGCAGACGTCTTGCCCCAGGCACAAACATACCTGAACATCATCCTTCTAGGATCAATTGTATCGTTCGGATACAACACTATCAGCGCCATACTGAGAGGGTTGGGAGATTCCCGAACTCCCCTCTACTTCTTGATTCTTGCTACGATTGTCAACATAGCATTAGACCTTCTTTTCATTATCTATTTCAACTGGGGCGTAGCAGGCGCCGCATGGGCAACGGTTGTGGCACAAAGCGTATCATTCGTCACAGCTTTGGCATACCTCAAGTCAAAGTTTGACATATTCCGTATAGACATCAGGAGCATGCAGTTTGATAAAGAGGTTTTGGGATTGAGCGTACGAATAGGGCTGCCTTCAGGTGTACAGCAAACCCTGGTTTCCATCGGAATGCTGTCGCTTCAGTCTCTGGTCAATGGGTTCGGCAAGGATGTTCTGGCCGCCTACACTGTAGCAGGCAGGATTGATTCTTTTGCATCAATGCCTGCCATGAACCTCTCAGCTGCGCTATCGGCTTTTACAGGCCAAAACCTGGGCGCAAACAGGCCTGATAGAGTGCGCAAAGGATACCATGCTGCTCTGATCATGGCTTGTGCGATATCTTTGCTTTTTTCCATAACCGCCCTGATATTCAAACAATCATTGATAGCTGTTTTTAACACTGACCCCCAGGTTCTCGCCATTGGAGGGCGTTATCTGTCAATTGTCAGTTTCTTCTATATTCCTTTTGCAGCAATGTTTGTGACAAATGGTGTGTTGAGAGGTGCAGGCGCCACAACAACCACAATGGTGTTTACATTGATCTCACAACTGATAGTGCGAGTGCCTGCTGCGTATGTATTTTCAAAACGGCTTATGAGCCCGGACGGAATTTGGTGGGCAATGCCCACGGGCTGGATAGTGGGCCTGGCACTGAGCACCTGTTATTACCTGACTGGAAAATGGAAGGAGAAAGTAGTGGTAACCCACGAACTTCAAATCCAGGAAGAGTGAGGTGAACCTGTCCCAACGCCGCTTTTCGGCGACCACACAGCCGTTGAAAACTGCCCGTATCAAGCCCTGTACCAGCAGTTTATGACGGCATTTGGGCAAGAGGCCTTAACTGGACTCAACAGCCTAAACAATGTAATATATGCATTAATAGCATGATAAAGAGTGCACCCTGGAAATGCTTGTCAAATGCATGACAGCCTATAAAGCAACATGGATTGAAATGCGATATTCATAAGTAAGGTATCTCAAGACGCTTGGTGCAAAGTGTTCAACGATACTATTGCTTTTGCCTGAATCTCTTGGAGGTATGATCCTTGAACCAGCCAGGTGCTACTCCCAATAACCGCTGGGTATCAACTCAGCTTACAGGCACCGGACGAACGCGGCTAATCACATACCTTACTGTGATAGCAGGGGCAGGGCTGTGTTTTTCTGCTTTGGTGCTCAATAGAAACAGCCTGCCTGACCTGGGTACCACAGCTGTTTTTACCATACTTGGCATAATAGGCTTTAACCAACGCATTAATCTTCCGTCAAAAGCCCAGTTACACGCAACATGGCCTCTTCTGGTGGCCGCCCTTTACTGCCACGGCCTGCCTTTGGCCATACTCGCAGGAGTGCCCGGTATGGTTTCCCAGGCCGTTTTCGGCAGCAGCGCATGGCTTAACTCACTGTTTAACGGCGGGCAGCTGGCAGTCAGCCTCGGCCTGGCAAGCATCACTACTGCTATTGTGAGCAGCTTCACCCCCGAAACCCTGGCCTATGAAATAGTTGCCCTGATATGCGGTATGACCGCCTTTGACCTATGCAACATAGCTCTTGTAAGTCTGGCAGTGGCCATGGAACAGCAAGAGCGCTGGCGGCTTTGCTTCTCAAGGATGTTCTTCAGGGACAGGCGTAACCTCCTCCCACTTCTGTACCTCCTCACTCTTGCAGGCGCACTTCTTTGCTCATTCATCGGCAACATTGGGCTTGTGATAATCTTTGCCCATGTTTTTGCAGTATGGCACCTGATGCGGTTCCAGCAGGAATTGGATATCAGAACGGAAGAGTCTCGAACTGATCCCCTGACCAAGGCGTTTAACTACAGATACCTTGAAGATTGGTTGCATAGCGAATTCCCTAAAGTGGTAGGCGAAGGCAAACCGTGTTCCTTCATATTCATTGATCTCGACGGCCTCAAACACATAAACGATACCTCCGGGCATGAAGCCGGAGATGCAATACTAGTTAACGTAACCCAGGCCCTATTTTCAACTGCCAGGGCACAAGATGTGATCATTCGATACGGAGGCGACGAATTCATAATAATCTGCCCCTCAACTGACCATGAAACCGCAGCGATGTTAGGGCAGCGCCTGATCGGTATTTTCAGCAGCCCAATTTGCTACCAAAACGCCGCATTCAAAATCGGGTTGAGCGTTGGCATAGCAGCCTACCCTGAGGATTCAGACATAGGCAGGGACCTTATACGGTTAGCCGACTGGGCTATGTACCATGCAAAAAAGAGCGGAGGCAACAGCGTATGCAAAGCGCGAGATCTCTAAGCTTGGTTTGGCGCTGCCTCTCAGAACTGGATGATCCCCTTGATTACCTTGAAATCAAACTCGCCGCCTTCCTGTGACGCTTCTCCGGGATCGGTTACACAGCATAAATCCACACGGATACTGCTGTGGTTCCCGGCCATCCCGCTATGTTTCCAAAGAAAGTCACGTACTGCAAGCTTCAATCTTCGTATTTTTGCCCGGCTTACTGACTCTTCAGGCGTTACGAGAGAGCCACGCCTTCTATAACGGACTTCCACAAAAACAAGCGCAGATTCATCAGTTGCGACTATGTCAATTTCTCCATATCGTGAACGGTAGTTACGGCAAATTATGCGGTATTTGTTTCGCTTTAGGTAATCGCATGCATATCCTTCTATCACATAGCCTACATTGTGTGGCCCGGTTTCTTGCTTGTTCACATACACCCCCCTCCAGAAACAGGCAGTTGGTTTGGGCATGGGCCTACATTGCCGGCTGGATCCGCAAGCGCCTGTATGGCAACCAACCGTTTCTCACTCGAAAAGCCGCTGTCTGTATGACAAAGCTTCGGCCACGTGTTCTTCCTCTATTCTTCCTGACAGAGCCAGGTCTGCTATTGAAGCGGCAACCCTGATAACACGGTAGTAGGCCCTGGCGGAAAGCTTCATCCGGCTGTAGGCGTCAAGAAGCAGTTTTCGCCCAGAGGCTGAAATACTAAGCAGGGTCGATAGTTCCCTGGGCCCCATCTCAGAATTCGTCAGGAGGCCTAAGGCCTCAAGCCTCTTCTTCTGCAAGTTTCTGGATTCCGTAACCCGCTCCTGAACTGAATCCCCTCTTTCTTCACGGGAAACTCCAGCCAGATCTTTCACATCCACTCTTTGCACCGGCATCCATATGTCTATTCTATCCAGAAGAGGCCCGTTGACCCTTGATATGTATTGCCTCCTCTGGTAAGGGGTACACGCACAATCCTGAGAATCACTGTCCCAAAACCCGCATTGGCACGGGTTCATGGCTGCGGCCAGAAGTACCCTGCACGGGAAGCGGTACGTGCCCCTGGCCCGGGTAATGTTCACCACTCCGTCTTCCAGAGGTTGGCGAAGTGCGTTGATTACGTGGGCCGAAAATTCAGGAAGTTCGTCAAGGAACAGTATCCCTCTGTGGGCAAGGGTTATCTCCCCGGGCTTGGGGTTGGCCCCACCTCCAATCATTGCAGCAGGCGTTACTGTATGATGGGGAGAGCGAAACGGGCGCCGTACCAAGAGCCCGCTACCACTGGGGAGCAGGCCCGCGACACTGTGGATCTTGGTTACGCTAACGGCTTCTTCCAGGGAAAGATCCGGCATTATCTCGGGGAGTGCCTTTACCAACAAGCTCTTGCCCGCCCCGGGAGGGCCTGCCAAAAGTATGTTATGCTCACCTGCTGCAGCGATTTCCAGGGCCCTTTTGGCTGCACGCTGGCCCCTTATTTGCCCGTAAGTTGCTCCGTTGGGAGAGGTGTTAGGTATGGCCGAGGACGCTTTTGGACGCGGAAGACATGCCCTTTTCTGGATAAACTCAGCCACCTGGACAAGGTTTGCCGCCACTCTTATGTCGAACCCTTCCAGAAAGGATATTTCTGCCTGGTTATCCATGGGAACCACAGCGCCTTCATGCCCGGATTCGTACAAAGCCAATACCATGGCAAGCACTCCCGGAACAGGCCTGAGGCTGCCGTCCAAAGCTAATTCGCCCAAGAAGGCAAAATCTTGAATTCTGCACGTACCAGAGACTTGGCGGGACGCAACCAAAAGGGAAACTGCCATTGCCAAATCAAGTTGCGTCCCTTCTTTATGAAGGCCGGCTGGGGCCAAATTCACAGTGATTCTACGTGACGGGACTGTGAAGCCAGAGTTTCTAAGCGCAGAACGCACCCGGTGCTTTGCTTCTTTCACCGGAGCTGCAGGCATACCCACAATTTCAAGGCAAGGCAATCCACCTGATACGTCAGTTTCAACTATCACACGGAACCCATCTACGCCAGACACTGTTGCGCTGAACACGGAAGAAAACAAACGAATTACCCCCGGTTATAAATAATGCCTGGCGCATTATCCGCCAATATTCAACAAACCCTTAGCCTTTGTGACAGTATATCAGTTATTGTCACTTTTGGCAATAACTGATATATCAATTAAAACAACTTCCGCCCGGTAGGATCGGCCAGCAGCGAAAGCCCCATTTTTTCTTTGGCGCGCTTAAGCACCTGAGAACTCACCCGGTTTGCCTTTTCGGCCCCTTGTTTGAGAATTTCCGGGAGTTGTTCGGAATCATCATAGTACTTGTACCGCTCCTGTATTGGCACAAGAGCCTGAATGATCACATCAGCAAGTTCTTTTTTGAAATCAGCATACCCTCTGCCTTCAAAGTGCTTTTCAATCTCGGAAAATCCCTTTCCCGTACATAATGAGTAAATGGTTATCAGATTAGCTATCGCAGGCTTGTCTTCAGGAGAGTATACTATCTCACGCCCGGAATCTGTTACAGCCCTGCGTATCTTACCTGCAATTTCGTCTTTTGAATCAGAAAGGCTTATGTACCCCAATGGGTTAGGATCGGATTTTGACATTTTCTTGTAGGGATCTTGCAGAGACTTGATTCTGGCCCCAAACTCGGGAATTATGGGCACAGGTATCTTAAAGGCCTCCCCGTAACGGCTGTTAAACCGCTCTGCAACGTCTCTGCACAGTTCAACGTGTTGCTTTTGGTCTTCGCCTACCGGAACTACATCGGCATCGTATAAAAGGATATCAGCAGCCATCAAAACCGGGTAAGTAAACAGGCCTGACGATACTGACTCTTTTCCTTCTGACTTGTCTTTGAACTGGGTCATTCTTGATAATTCGCCGAAGGTAGACACGCACTCCAGCAGCCACGAAAGCTCTGCATGGCAAGGAACGTCTGATTGAACGAATAGCGTGGCCTTCTCAGGATCAAGCCCTGAAGCAAGATAGTAAAGTGCAGTGTCCTTTATCCGCCCGGGCAATTCCTTTGGATCTTGATACACGGTTATTGCATGTAGATCTACAATGCAATAATAACAGTCATATTCATTCTGGAACTCTGTAAACCTTCTGATTGCACCGAAGTAGTTCCCCAGGTGCAAAACGCCTGACGGCTGAACGCCTGAAAATGCTTTTTTCAAAGTCTGCCCTCCTGTTGATCTTGCGCCGGCGCGGTAATCCTCAGTGCCCCTGCAGCCAGCCTGCTTCTGTTTAAGCCCCTGAACCCACCGGATTCTCTGAACGCCTTTAATGAATGTCACCTAAAATATCTGCATATTACTACATTATGCACATAATCGGTGTGGTCGTTTCAATTATTATAGGTGTCTACACCCTATCCTGGTCGTGGATATTGCTAAAAGACAATAACCGCGCCGGTGCAGCCTGGTCATTTTTGCTGGCCATAAGTTCCGTGGCTGCGTCTCTTTACTACTTCATTCAACACGGATTTTTTCCCTAATAGGAATTAGTTTGCCCATTTCCTACTAATCCGGGGCTGCATGCAACAACCCCTCACAACACGACTCCCCCCCTCAAGAGCGTTTCAACTTGCATACCTTGATTATAGATGAGATTCACCAAGAGAAAAAGCCCGGGGCCAGCCCCAGGCTAGGTTGTAGCTGTCGCATATCGGGGGGTGATCTGCGGCAACCATTACATCTCATTGACATAATCGAGCCAAGGCTCATTTTTATGTAGGACCAAAAGGCCCATTTCCCCACGACAAAAGGCCCTTGACTACAGCCATTGCTGCTTGAGTCCTATCCCGGACCCCCAACTTCTTGTAGGCACTGTAAAGGTGGTTTTTCACAGTCTTTTCGCTGATAAACAGCTCTTTTGCTATCGCCCTGTTAGACATGCCCCGGGCCACAAGTTTGAGGGCCTCCAGTTCCCTTTCGCTAAGCTTGTTTACATCAGAAACCGTTGCTTCGGTGTTCCTGAGAATGTCATCAAGAAATGATGCATTGGAGGATGCCAGCCTATCCATGATTGAAGATGAGATATACAAATCGTTTCTCGAAGCTGCTGAGACAGCTGTAACAATCTGATCATTGGTTGCGTGTTCGTCAACAAACGCAAATACACCGGCCCTGCAGAACTCAATAATGCTAAAAACCTCCAAGTCCTGAGCCATCAACATAAAACTGGAAACCTCGTATCTTTTTTTAAGCATGGACAGGCTTCTTAGGGCCGGACGCTTTTCAGAACTGTTACTGCAAAGCACAATGACATCGTAATTGACTGCAGTGGATCGCCTGGAACACGCTGCAATTGCGCCGGCGTACCACAAACGCACATTTTCATTGTCCTGAAAAATAGCCTGGAATCCTTTTCGCCATAAGGGTTTCTCTACTGCAATTAGAACGTTAAGCATGAAATGCCTCCAGTGAAAAGGTCTCACTGGTATCATCGAATAAAAACCTGCTTAGATAAGACCCCCACCGGACAAACGTCTTTTGCTCTTCTCCAACGTTTCCATTCCGTACTTCTCACCCGCTGCGATAAGATCCTGGATTTGCAGAAATTTACCTTCTCTCAAGAGGTTTTTTACAGGCTGGGTCCCCACAAGGAATTCAGTGGCCGGGACCGGGGAGCCTGCTCCCTGGACAAGTTCTTGATATACAGCGCCGGTAAACACCTGGGAAAGCCGTGAAGCAAATTCCCGGCGCAAACCGGAGCCTACGGTGTTAACCAGTTTCTCCAACCCATAGGTAGTACCTACACACTGCGTTGTCAGGAAAACACTTGCTCCATTTTCCGCTGCCAGTACAGCCTGCCAAAGCAAGCCTTCTTCCGCCTGTAAATCAAAAGCGATGACATCAGCTCCCATTGGAGCCAGGATTGCAGTCATCTCACACACGTCATCCAGATACGCCGTTTCAATCTGGTTCACAAAGGATTTGCAGGGGGCCAGCAGATATTCGGCAACCTCAGAAATCCAAAGAACATGCTTGCAGGAGCTCTCATTCACCTGTTGCAGCATGGAAGCCAGTGTCGTGGTCTTTCCTGAACGCGGTTTTCCGCAGACCAGGAATATACCTGAGTTTGCACATGCATAATCCAAAACTGCCCTGGAAAGGTTCAGACTATCAAGGCCGGGCAACTCCCCGGGCAGCATATGCAGTGCAATGGAAGGCCCTTTGACTGTGCTCACAAGATCAACCCTGCACCTTGCGCCCTGGCCCATGGGAAACGCAAAACGGGCAAAACCTGTAGAATCGAACTTTTTCTTGTGGAACGCAGGCGCTTTTCTGTCAATGAACTCCTGTACCTGCCCTTTGTTAATAGCCGAATCGCCAAAAGGCACTAGATCTTGCAAACCTACCCTGACAAAAGGCCTGCTCTCCATTGTTATGTAAAGATAAGACGCACCATGTCTAAAACCGGCCTCGGCAACATGGTAAATGTAGGGCTTCCCCGGTTCGGCATTTGACACACTTAGTACCTCCCTCTCACACACTGCTGGCACGGGTCATTTCCCAATACCCATATGCATTTTCACCAGCCTTTCAAGCAACCTCATAATTCTGGTGCCTGCAAACTCCCTGTGCCCAATGCGCTCAACCAGCACTGTGTGGCAACCCACCAGGTTCCCTCCAAGTACATCGGTAAAAATCTGATCACCAATAACACACGTCTCATGTGGCTTTGAATCAAGCAATTCAAGGGCTTTCCTGAAAAATCGTGAAACAGGCTTTCTTGCTCCCACAACCAGTTTGGTATTCAGCGTACGGGACAATTCCACAATGGTCGGGGCAGGCCTGGCATTTGTGAGGATTAAAGTCTTGAAGCCGTTGCCGTGAAGGGAGTCAAACCAACCGGCCAGTTGATCAGCTACCCTGTAATCCCGCCATGGAACAAGGGTATTGTCAAGATCTGTGACAACTGACGTAATCGCTCTTTCGGTAAGCCATTCAAAGGGCAAATCATATATCTTTTCCAGGTATAAAGACGGGGCAAGAACCCGCCTGATAGGCCTGGGGCTATATGTGATGTTGTTTGACACGTAACCAAACACCCCTCCCTATATTACCAAATCCCACCCGGTAGTTAATCATACCCTGTAATGGATACCATAGGAAGAGATGCAGATCAAGCAAACTGTATGGTATTATCGCATGCAATCACATTGCATAGGATTTGCATGCTTTAGCAAGCTTGGACAATGCCCGTTTTTCGATACGGCTCACATAAGAGCGGGAAATTCCCAGCATTCTGGCAATTTCTCTTTGAGTTTTCTGAAACCTGCCATCCAGCCCATACCGCAATTGCAGTACTTGCCTTTCCTTATCATCCAGAATGTCAAACCGGGCAAGTACGCTTTCGGCCTGAACCTTGGATGTAACCACATCCGCAACGTCAGGCTCTTGATCTCTGACGATGTCAATGTAGGATACTTCCCCATCGTCTGAATCTGAGGTGAGAGGTTCAAACAGGTGAACTTCCCATCTGATGTTCTTGGTTGCCCTTAGATACATAAGGATCTCATTTTCAATGCACTTGGAAGCATACGTCGCCAGCCTGGTTCCTCTGTCCTGGCAATAGGTATCGATGGCTTTCACAAGGCCTATACTTCCAATTGATATGAGATCTTCTATGTCCTGAGGGCTAGGGTCAAATTTCTTCACAATATGGGCCACCAACCTCAGATTGTGCTCTACAAGCACATTTCTGCTGGCCATGTCTCCTTCTCTTACGCCATCCAAATACAGCTTCTCCTCAGTTTCAGAAAGGGGTTGGGGAAAATGGTTGCCTGTAAGATACCCGAAGCAACTCCGGGCCGCCTTCAAGAGAATGACAGCGATGCCCAAAAACAGTTCGTGCACGCTTATGTTCCCTCCGGTAAAAGAGATTGAGCCTATTTGAGTACATCCATATAGTATTCAAACCGTCTCATCTCTGTGCGTGTCCCGAGGGAAGAAATCATCTGCGGCCCTCTGCTCTGTCAGGGAGTGCTGCCGGTTGTATTCTTACCAGTACCACAGGGGTTTGCTGCTCTTGATTTCCTGCAGGATTGCTTGACATAACCTCTTCAAGCCAGGCAGGATTAACCCCTGAAGAGTAGCCTACAGCCCATGCCACCCCAAGATCGTTAGCATCAACAATGGAAGCCTCGCACTGCAATTCCCGGGCAATCTCCCTCGCCAGCCCCGAAGGGTCTTCCGGGCCCATAATCACATAGTAATCATAAGGCGGCAAACTGCCCAACACATCGTCGATTTGGCCTGCATCCTTGCCTCCAACAATATAGAACCAACCTTTCTTGCCAATCAACTTGCCTGCTGCACCCGCTGCTGCAGCAAAGAGAGTTCTTACAGATCCAATCTCTTCCAGCAATACTTGCATTGACAAGGGGTTAGCCATAGGCGCAGCCCCGCCAAACGGAATGTCTTTCTGATCAACAAACCGCGAGAGGGTCTTTGCCAAAAAACCCGGTTCAACTGCACCTTCCATGAATATGCGCCCTTCCATGAGGCCTGCAACACATGACGAAAGCGTTGCCACATCATCGGGCCTGGTATCAGTTACATACTGTTTCATTGCCTCAACGGGGTCATCATCTTCCACAAACAGCCGGGTTCTTACTGGTATGAGTGTAACACCTGCAGGAGGCACCTTGCCTCTCACAGGAATTGCAGGCAAATCCTCCTGGTGTCCGAACCCCAGGCCCTCCCACGCGCGCCTCAGAAGCAAGCTCCTGGGATATGCCTTTATTCCCAATGAAAGAACATTCCTGGCTTCTTCCCGGCGGCCCCTGTCAATTAAGCCTTTGGTGAGTATGTGAAATTCATGATCGTGGAAGTTAGACGATTCCAATTTGATGAATTCACCCAGGTGATCTATGAGTTCGTCCTCCATGCCTTTTTCTTCAAGAATCCGGCATACCCGCTTATAAGCAACTTTAAGCGGATTCTTCTGATTGAACTCCTTGCATATGTTAAGCGCCTTTCGAAATGAATCAAAAGCACTGTCACTGTCTTTCAGAAAGAAATACTGCACATCGCCTATTAAAAGGTAAGGCCAGGGATTCTCAGGTTCAAGCTCAGATAGGTGCTGAGCTACGTTAAGCGCGCTTTGATATTGCTTATCTTTGATAAGCACATGAATCAAGAGCCGCCCGCACCGGAGTGAAGGCTTTTTCTCCAAAGCGTTCATGAGAAGGCTCCTGGCTTCGGGCCTCTTGCCGGAACGAATGAGCTGCTTGGCTGACATGTATACGACGTATGGATGGTCTCCGGGCCTTGCGTGTTTGGCAAATCCCTTTGATGCCACTGATTTGAAACCCAGCACGTCAAGAAACCATAGCCAGAAAATGACTGCTAAACCCACTGGAAAGAACCCCTTTCTGTTCAAACGTCTACTCACAAATGGTACCATATGAATTCAGTGCGGTCTATGACGAGATTTACCTGGATTGAAGCAATTGCTGTGCTATCTTCTTGAACAAAGGGGCTGCTAAAGTAGGCCCGTCACCTGCTCTTTCACAGAATACACAGATTACATATTTCGGGGCAAGAACAGGTGTCCAACCTACGAACCATGCATGGTTTGGAGAAAGGCCGCCGTTCATCTCAGCAGTTCCTGTTTTGCCTGCGCTTCCAAAACCGTGTACCCATGCCGCTTCACCGGTGCCTTCCTGGGCCGAAAGCAGCAGTGCTTCCTGGAGAAAGCGGGAAACCGATTCTGAAAATATGATCCTTTCATTGACACTGGAATCTGCAATAAGCACAGGACTTGCCCATTTCCCGCCGCAGACAACCGACCTGTAAAAACACGCTGCTTGAACAGGAGTAGCTGTAAGGTATCCCTGGCCTATGGAGTAATTGGCCACATCCCCGGCCATCATTGAATGTGGATCGGGAAGTACTCCCGTAGACTCCTGAGGAAGCGGAATTCGCAGCCTCTTACCAAAGCCACATTCCAGAGCCCAGTTGACCAATTCTTGCGGGGGTATCCTCAATCCCACTTCAATTAGGGTACAGTTGCATGATTGTGCTACTGCCTGCTTCAGCGTGACAGTCCCGTGCCCTTCCCGGGAAGAACCGCAGTTCACAACTGTAGAACCCACAGCAATCCGGCCCTGGCACTCAAACACTTCATCAGGGGCTACATATCCCTTCTCCAGAGCAAGGGCCAGTACCACAACTTTCCAAATTGATCCAGGCGTAAAATCACTGATACCTCTGTTTACGAAAGGAGCATCCGGAAGCTGAAAGCATTCTCCGGGATGGTTTTGATCATACTGGGGCCTGGATGCCATTGCCAGAATCTCGCCGCTTTTCACATCCAATACCACCACTGATCCCCTCTGAATTGCCTCCTCATCCAAGATTCGTTCCACGCTGTATTGAATGGTTACATCTATCGTAGTCAGGAGATCTTTGGGATAATCACCTGAAGAGCCTATCCTTATGCCTGTTCCGGGAATCTCAGAACCCTCTCCTGTTACCAAAGTTCCCGCCCAGGCCGGGGTTCCCCCGGCAAGGCCAGATTGGTACCAGCTTTCAAGCCCGCTCTCCCCGGCGTTGTCCTTTGGGTTGAGATAAGCATTAGGCCTTATGTGTCCAACTACGTGCCTGGCCAAAGACTCAGGCCCGTACCTGATTTCTTCCGGAATCACAGCAAGGCCCGGTATGGGATGAGACATTACTTTCTCCATCTGGTGTGCCGGTACTTCCCGTAAGATCTTGAACGGTCCAGTGTGACTGTCCAAGATTTCTCTGAACTTGGTTTCATCCATGCCAACCAAAGCTGCAACCTCTTCTGCAAACCGGCCCTTATCATCTATCTTTGAAGGAAAAACTGCCAAAGCCGGATGCCAGCAGGGGCAATGAAGGGGAATCCCGTTTCTGTCCAAAATCCTGCCCCTTGCCAAAGACACAGGGACACTCTCCCGCCTTTGCAGAAAAGCAGGCCTTATGTATTTTGTTCCGGCAACCGAATCGATGATCTGGTAGCGGATTAGCAAGCCCAAGAAGAATAGGAATAAGCACCCGAACACAAAGTGAGCTTGTCTTATCCTGAAACCGGTGATTGTACCGTCTGAATTATCCTTGATTCCATCAGATCGAAACTTCCCGCCCGTATTCACACTAACCTCCTGCAACCAAGGCCAGGGCTTGTGCAAAGCATTTGCCCATCCGGCCATTGTCACTAAGCGGCCTTGCATGCCTTAGTATGTTTTGCCATTGAATTGACGGTTTTATGCAAAACACACCTTGTACACATCACCGGAAACGTATGTACTCTCAAACCTTGCGCACCCGTTAGGCAAGGTTGCAGTTAAAGCCAAAAGGCCCGGTGGGTATCGCCGGGCCAAACCTCCGCCACTGTTAACAGGCGTTTTGCAGCGCCTACAACAGGTTTCGTTTCCTAACCAGTTGAGCCAAATAACGTTCAAAATCTTCGCCCAGGTCGTCACGGGACAATGCCATTTCAACAGTTGCAATAAGAAGCCCTTTCGGGGTTCCCACGTCGTACCGGATACCCTGGAACTCGTAGCCAATAATAGGCTCATCCTGTGCCAGCACTCTTAACGCATCGGTCAACTGAATTTCACCGGCCCTTCCCGGTTCCAGATTCTCAAGAACCGGGAATATTTGAGGAGGCAATATGTAACGGCCAATGACTGCAAGGTCAGACGGAGCATCTTCGGGGCGAGGTTTTTCCACAAGATCTGAAATCTCCCACAGCCCCCCGCCCAACGGTTTCCCAGCTATTACGCCGTAAGAAGAAACATCCTCCCTGGGGACCCTGCGTATGGCAACGACCGGCTTCTTGGCCTCGTCATAGACTTCTATCATTTGCTTTAAGCAAGGCTTACCGGAATCCACAATGTCATCGCCCAACAGCACTGCAAAATACTCATCTCCTATATGCTGTTTGGCGCACCACACTGCATGCCCCAACCCAAGAGGCTTTTTCTGCCTTACGTAGTATATCTGGCACATGCAAGCTATGCTCTGAACCAGTTCCAAGAGCTCGGTCTTCCCCTGATTCTTCAAGTGGTGCTCAAGTTCTCCGGAATGATCGAAATAGTCTTCCAGTGGCCGCTTGTCTTTTCCCGTGATAAACAAGAAGTCATCAATGCCCGACTGTACCGCTTCTTCAACTACATATTGGATTGCAGGCTTATCCACAATAGGAAGCATTTCTTTGGGCTGTGCCTTAGTCACAGGCAAGAATCTGGTGCCCAGCCCCGCCACAGGAAAAATAGCCTTCTTGATTGACATTCCTATATGCTCCTTTCCCCTAGTGCTACACATATTCTAACCCTATAACCCTCAAAGATGAAATTCCGGTACACAGACCCCCTGTTCCCTTTGGCTAACCGGTCTTGTTTTCTGGCCTGAAACGGAACATAATAAGTATGGTGAAAAACGTGCATATATCAATGTGGACTGACAGTTACTATCCTTATATTTCAGGTGTTACTCGTTCTGTAGCAACCACCAGAGACACCCTAAAGCGCATGGGCCATGATGTTTCGGTGTTCTGCCCTTCGTACCCAGGAGCCGCTCACGAGGAAGGAGTTTACCGCTTCCAGTCGATAAAGGCGCCTACCAAACCTGACTACTATGTCGCCATCCCTGCAAATCCTAAGCACCTGATCGCTCTAAACGAAATTTCGCCTGAGATTATCCATATTCACTCCCCTTTTAACCTAGGTAAAATGGGGCTCCGTATGGGCGGGCTTCTTGGTATCCCTGTGGTGTTTACCTACCACACCATGTACAATATGTACTCCCATTACATACCGATAATAGGACAAATGGCATCTGAACTCGTTGAAAGCGGTGCTTTCATCACCGCCAAGCAAGTCGACGCAGTGATAGCTCCGTCCACTGCAATCAGAGACTATCTTGCAGAGCACAACGTAAGAACCAGGATTTTTGTGATCCCTACAGGCATTGATACTGACCGGTTTCGCCATGGCAATCCTGAATACATTCGAGAGGCCTTCAACATTCCCTCTCAGGTCCCTGTATTGCTTAGTTGCGGCAGGTTGGGCCAGGAGAAAAACCCTGAAACCCTGGTCAAGGCGTTTGCCTTAATCCAGAAAAGCATTGATTGTTTTCTCGTCATGGTAGGAGACGGGCCCATGCAAGAAACCCTTGTCAAACTTGCAGAAGACTTAGGCATAAGCCATAGGATCATTTTCGCAGGCAAACTGCCCCCTAACATAATGCCCCACATGTATGCAGGTTCAGATGTGTTTTTATTTTCGTCCGTAACAGACACTCAGGGATTGGTCATAGTAGAAGCAAAATCTGCAGGAGTTCCGTGTGTGGCAGTGGGGGCCCTGGGAGTCAAAGATATGATTGAAAATAGCGTGGACGGACTCTTGTGCGAAAACGCCCCTGAAGACATTGCCGCCAAAGCCCTGGCTTTGCTGGAAGACCCCGAGCTGCTGAGCACCATGAAATCCAATGCGTTGGCCAACGCAGACAAGTTTTCATTAAGACAAAGCTGTGCCAAACTGGTTGAGTGCTACATGGAAATTGCGCAAACACCCAATGCAGCGCTATGATCAAGCCGGCCTTTCAATTCGCCCCTTTCTTGCAAGTGCTTCCATGTAGAGTTCAGTGTAGAGCGCTGCTGACCTGTTCCAGGAAAAATCCTGCTGCATAACATTGGCCACGAAAGCCCGCCAAACGGCCTTGTTGTCGTACGTATTGACCGCCCGCGACGCAGCGCCTATTAGGCCGTCAGAGGTGTAGTCCCAAAACACGAAGCCACTGCCGGTACCACTGCTTGCATCGTAGTCAAGCACAGTGTCTTGAAGGCCTCCGGTCCTTCGAACCACAGGTATCGAACCGTACCTCATGGCGATGAGCTGCCCAAGCCCGCACGGCTCATACCTTGAGGGCATAAGAAACAGGTCAGATCCTGCATAGATCTTTTGAGCCAGCACTCCGCTAAAGCCAATTATTGCCGCCATTTTATCAGGGTAGCGCTGCTTTACAGACAGGAACGAATCTTCGTAATAGGAATCTCCTGTTCCCAATAACACAAACTGGACATCCATAGACAATATCCTGTGCATGGATTCAAGCAATATGTCAAGCCCCTTCTGATCTACGAGCCTGGATACTATTCCCATGAGGGGCCGGTCTGATATCGGCAATCCAAGTTCCCTTTGCAGGGCATGCTTGTTTTCCTTTTTTCCTTCTATGCTGCTTGAATCATACGTCTTATAGATTCTTGGATCCGTCCTTGGATTAAACTCGTGATAGTTTATGCCATTTACAATTCCATAGAGATCCCTTCCGCGTTTCCTGAGAATCCCCTCAAAGCCTTCGCCAAATTCAGGTGTCTGTATTTCCCTTGAGTAAGTCTCAGATACTGTATTTAACACATCGGTATATACTATTCCCGCCTTCATGAAACTTACCTGGCCGTAAAACTCAACTCCTTCAGAGTGAAAATACCGTTCAGGCAGATTGAGAAGCTGCAACGCTTCTTTTGGGAAATTCCCCTGGTATCGTAGGTTATGAATAGTGTAACACGTGGCTGCATCCTTCCATGCCGGGTTCAGGTTCTTCCTTTCCCTGATAAGCAAAGGCACGAATCCGGACTGCCAATCGTTACAGTGAATTACATCAGGGATGAAATTTAGCCTCTCACACATATTTAATACAGCTGTGTTGAAAAAGCTAAACCTTTCTGCTTCATCGGGATATGCATAATATCCTTCTCTATCGAAATAATGGTAATTGTCCAGGAAATACACGGGAACTTGCCTTATTCCCTTATCGCTCTTGGCTTCGATCCTGCTTGTGCGAACTATGCACGTGGTCTTTCTGTTACCCACTTGAACGGGAAAATCTCCAATAGTGGTAAAATCAGATATGTTGCGATAGCGAGGCAAAACAACCCGCACATCATTGCCCTGCAGAATAAGAGCTTTTGGCAATGAGCCTGCTACATCAGCCAGCCCTCCTGTCTTGGCGAAAGGCGCAACTTCAGATGATACTATTAGAATTTTCATTCCTGTATCCAGCAATTTGCTCTCATCCTTTCTCGCTAAATTGAACCGCTGCCAGCTCAGGGGGAGTGGGGTTTATCCAAACTGCAGCGCCCTTTTCCAGCCCCGCTTCCACATTTAACCGCGGATATACATGAATATGCCAGTGGTCGGTTGAATGCTTCCTTAAGCGTTTGGGAGGAGGAAGGGTATGAAAAACCATGTTATGCGAAAGCGAAGAAAACATGTCTTCGTAGCCACGAAATACCGATATGAGTATGTCCGCAAGCTGCCTGGCTTTTTCATGATCCAGTTCTGAAAAGGTCACAGAGTGCTTTCTGGGAACTACCAGAGTTTCAAACGAATATTTCGAAGCAAAAGGGCAAAGTGCAATGAATTCATCGTTTTTTGCTGCGATTCTAACGTTTTTCTCTGTTTCCCTCTCGATGTAATCGCACATCACACACCTGCCCGTTTTTGACTCGTACTCCCTGAAACGGGATATCTCCATGGATACTTCAGGTGGCACGAAAGGCAGCCCAATGATTTGAAAATGGGGGTGGAGCAAAGAAGCGCCGCCTTCAGGCCCCCAGTTACGAAAGATTTGCACATACCTTATGTGCTTTTCGTCGTAAAGAATCCGGTAGCGCTGCTTTAAGGTCTCAAGAATCTCGGCCATTTGTTCTATGGTGTATGTCCCCGGTGTTCCATTGTGCCGGTTGGACTCTATTACCACCTCATGTGCCCCAATCCCCGGCATACACCAGTACATGGAAGTATCGTCCACATCAGGAAGGTGCTTGGACGCGGCCTTGGCGGAATCGACTTCGGAGGTCTCACTGTGTTCTACCGGGCGCAATGCCGGGAACTTGTTGGGAACTATTCGCACCCGCCAACCTGGCTCGTTTTCTTGGCCGGCATCGCGTAACGCGTAGATCTCCGGTGGAGTCATACCTTCGTTGCCTGTGCAAAACGGACAACCGGGGTCGATTTCCGGTACCGGGCCTTTGCATTCCTGGGCAGACCTGAATTCGTTTGGCCGTTTTGCTCGTTCTGAAGCAATTACAGTATAGGTTCCGGATAAAATATCATATCGCAGTTCGGGCAAAGATATCGTCCTTTCGGTATGAAACATTGTCTTTGAGTCAAAAGGGGTAGCGAGCTACCCCTTTTGGTAATTCCGCGGTCAATGCCAGACAGCTATCTCCATTGTCCAGTCTGTGTTCCCGGCTGGGATTGCATCCAGCTTGGCTGTCCGCCCCAACGCGTCCATTGGGCCAGGCTGCTCGGGCCCATGCCGCTCTGCCCCTCTCCTGCCTGCGTACCGGTCCACTGGGGTGTCTGGCTGTAAGTTGGCTGCCATCCTGTTCCCGTTTGGAACGACTGTGGCGATGACACTGCCCCTGTGCCATAACTGCCGTATCCCCCATATCCGGTATAGCCGCTGTATCCACCGGATACACCCTGGCTTCCATAAGCACCGTGAAGCCCTCCGGTTCCGCTTTGCATCCAGCTCGGCTGCCCGCCCCACCGCGTCCATTGAGCCAAACTACTCGGGCCCATGCCGCTCTGCCCCTCTCCGGCCTGGGTGCCGGTCCACTGGGGTGTCTGGCTGTAAGTTGGCTGCCACCCTGTTCCCGCCTGGAATGGCTGTGACTCTGCCTGGGATTGCCACGCGCTACCTGTCTGCAATGGTTGGGAGTATGACTGTGACTGCCATCCGCCACCAGGCAGATTAGATGAGCTTTCGGGAGAATAGATGTTCTGATTGCCTATCACTCTGCTTTTACCTCCTGTATCAGAAATTTCCCCGGCGATTGATGAAAGGATCTGTTTTGATTCCTGTGCAGCATTTCTCAGGTCATTAACAGATTGAGCATCAGCTTGCCTGGGTTTGTACCAACCCTTTGAGTTGAGATAATCAAACACTTGCTTAGCTTGTGATTGCGTGTTGTTATGCACCTGTTGAAACGTACTTCTGAGTTTTGGATCCATTGATTCCAATACTGCAGGAGCGTAGTAGTAGTTTGATATGTATTTCTTGCCGGTAAGGATATCTTCTGCAATCTCTCTGTCTGTGAGCACACCCTGCTCACTGCCTGTTCCAAATGTGTGAGACATTCAACCCTTTCCTCCTTTACACACCTAACTTATGTGGCCGGTAAGCATATCAACGTGCTGCCGGCACGTTCTTTGTAAGTCGAGAACAAGCCTGCGCAACTCAGGATCCTGCACTTGATTGAGGTAGTTGGCCAGTTTCTGGCACATTAGAGTCTCGCCCTTTATGGATTCAGCAAGATACCAGCTCTCAGTTTGCGTAAGCGCCAAAAGCCATCACCTCCTTTCAGGCATCGTAAATATGATTCCTCCGGAGAGTTCCCAGTATTCTTAACTGCCGGACTTTACATTGTGAGAGCGCCTGTTTCATCTATGACCATTTGGAGCACCATTTCTTCTTTCCCGGTCATGGCATTTATGTAGACCAAGTAAGTGTCCTCCTTGTGAGTTACCCGGAATTCCCACGCCATGACCGGTCTTCCTGATACCAGGGGAATAACCGTCAACCTGGGCTCGCCGGCTACGCTCAGATCTGGTTTGAGAACTGCCCGGGCCTCTCTTGCAGAAACCAAAGGGGCCTTGAGTTCTGTGGAAACGGCGTTTGTCAGATAAGCCGTGGCATCATATCCAATTATGTCGCCGGTATCCAACGCTACCTCTACCTTGACCATTTCAGGGTAGAGCACTACAGATATGGGCTTCGAACCTACCGTAAGATGTGCGGTTTCGGCAAAAGTGAACACTACCCGGCCGGCCTGCCTTCCAGGCTTGCGCCATCCTGTTTCAATCAGGGCGTCCATGCCCTTCTGATCCAGGAATGCCCTGGCGGCCTGCCTGGCAGCATCCACGTCCAACCGTGCGCCTGCCCGGCTTTTCTGATCCATGCCCCATAGTACCGCACCTCCGGCCCTGGCAACCGAAACGAAAACCTCGCTCCCGTCGTCCCTTTTCCCGGTTACCATGAATGCAGCAACAGCCCCGTCAATGTTTTCAACTCGAACCGAGCCATAGTTGGCTCCTGAATCCATGAACTCAAAGGCTATCCGTTTGGCCTCATCAGGAGTGATTTCCGGCCCAGGGTTAGCAAGTGATTTTGACGCAAGGGCCCGGTCAGAAAAGGGGCCGTCATATGCAGGTGAAGGAACGCTTTGGATAAGGCTGTCTATTTCCGAAAACCCCCTGAACCATGTCTCATCGCTGGAAGGAACTGCAGCGGCCAAATTGAAAGGCAATATTCCCGCCCGAGAGCCTCTGCCCGGAAAAGCGTTCGCTCCTGTTTCTGCAAGCGCCCTGGCAAGGTCTTTTACTTGAGTCTCGCAATCGCCAAGTGTCTGCCACTCTGACGGAGCCACTGTATCGCCTCTTGCCAGTTTCTGTGACAATACCATACAGTAATCTCCCACTTGCGCTACGAACTTCTGCATGGCTGAAAGGTCTACCGTTGTCATTCCCATGAGGGATATGTTCTCCTGAGCTGCCTGAGAATGGGACCAGCAAGCAGTCAAGAAAGTGCTGCGCTGAGCAGGAGTCGATGAAACCCGTGCCTTGGCAAGATTCCCCTCCATGTTCTCTACATGGGAAATTAGGTTGAACAATGCCCGTTGCCTGGCAACTTCACCTCGTATTTTGAGCTGCTGAACCTGTCTAAACTGAGTCACCCCAAAAATAAGAGCTGCAATGGCAATTGCAGTAGCTACCCAAACTGCAACCCCTTTTCGCTTCGATCCCATGAGTAACCACCCTTATTGTGAGTATTCCGCGAGCCTACCGGCCGAAAACGTGAGAGCCAATTTGAGCGATTATCATGCGTGACCAAATCCACGGGCTAACCGGTTTTGCCGGATTCCAGAAAAACAGCGCCCCGTAAGTCGGATCCCACCCGTTTAATGCTAGCTCAGCGGCCCTAACCTCTTCTGCCGATGGTTCTCTGGTCCATATCAACCCGTTTTCTACTGATTCAAATGCCCAGGGATCATACACTACGCCAGCTACTGTATTGGGAAACTCAGGGCTCCTTACCCGGTTAAGAATTACAGCACCAACACCTACCTGCCCGGCTAAGGGTTCGCCTGTGGCCTCGCCCATAATAAGCCTGGAAACAAGGTTTACCTCATCCCACCAGCTTTGAGGTGCAGCCAAGGCCCATTGCGGGGCAGCGAGGCATTGAGGAGTGTCGGCCCTCAGATATAAACTGCAAACAAGCAACAGGCCGGCTATTGATGCAAACAGAAGTATCCTTTTTGCTGACATTGGCATCCCTTCCCAGTAAACTCTTAAGTTGTTTGTCTTAGAGTTCCTGAAAAGGCAGTAGAATTATTCAGGAGAGTGGAACATGCTATTTCCCCTGGTACAATGCAACATTGCGGTTGTGTTCGGACAATGTATACGAGAATGCATGGGTACCGTCGTTCTTGGAAACAAAATAGAAGTAATCCACCTGCGCGGGATTTAGGACAGCTTCCAATGACGATTTGCCGAAATTCGATATAGGGCCTGGAGGAAGGCCAGGATATTTGTAGGTATTGTAGGGGGAATCAATTTCAAGTTCCTTCCACAGTAACGTTCCGCTGAACCTGCCCAGTGCGTAAAGCACAGTAGGATCAGCATCCAACTTCATGCCGATTTTTACCCGGTTCAAGTAAACGGCTGCAATCACAGGCCTTTCTTCCTCTACCATAGCTTCTTTCTCAACAAGGGCGGCAAGAGTTGAGGCCTGGTGGACCGATAAGCCCATTTGCCTGGCCTTATCCCTGAGTTCCTTTGTGAAAACCTGGGAGAATCGGGCGAGCATCACGGAAATGAGCTGTTCTTCAGACATACCTCTTGGTATGTTATAGGTATCAGGAAACAAATAACCTTCTACCGGGTATATTGAGCCGGCCAATTCTTCAGGCTCTACAAGCGAAGCCACCAATTCGGGATCTTTGGCTATTTCCAGGAATCTTGCCTTATCTCCGTAACCTCTTTCTTCAATAAGCGCAGCTATCTCTTCTACGCAAATCCCTTCTCTGACGGTAAGGGTGTAGTACACAACTCTACCCTCTACAAGGGTGGATATGGCATCCCACACGAATATCCCCGGTTCGAAACGAAACTCCCCGGCCTGCATCTTGCCGTCAGCTTTGAGCACCTTGGACACAATCCGGAACAGAAACGGGCTTCTGATTACTCCCGCTTCATATAGGGCGCTTGCGATATCCCTGGTTGATGCCCCCGGCTCAATCAGCACAGTAACCGGAGGAGAGCCTGCAGGGAGCGGACATGAACTCCAAAAAGCGAATAAAGAGGCTGCGGCAAAGCAACAGAGCAGAAACAGCCCAACTGCAATGCCTCTTATCGTTTGCCTTAACTTATGCCCGCTCCCCCCGGCTCTCACTTCTTACATCATGCCTTTGCTTGATCTGCGACCTTCACTCTTCAGGCTCCTCGTCGCCTTCAAGGCCGCTGTAGCCTTCCACTTCGATGTCATATTCTCCGAAAGCGCCTTCGGCGTCCAGTTCCTCAAATGCCTCAATTACATCTTCCCATTCATCTTCGTCATCTATGGTGGACAAAGTGACTTCGTCTTCATTTAGCACATCTACGCGCAAAATTACGATTTCAGCTTCATCATCATCTTCATCTTCCACCGGTACAAGCACAATGTACTGCCTGTCTTGTACGAACAAGTCATCTATGAGAATCCTAAATTGCTCTTCGTTTCCTTCTTCGTCAGACAATACGATAAGATCATCGTAAACTGGCTCTTCTTCGATGTTTTCCGTTTTTCTGTCATCCCGGTTGTTCACGTTCTCACTGCCTTTCGCCTTTCCGTGGCGTGTTTGACACACTACGAAGGTAGTTTTCGAGGATCAGTACAGAAGCCGCCTCATCAATTGACAATCGACGCCTTCTTCTTGACATCCCCAAGCCTATCATTTCCCGCTCAGCTTGTGAAGTAGTTAATCTCTCATCCCAAAGCACTACAGGCAAACCGCTTCGAGCTTGAAGTTTTCGTGCGAACCGCACTGACCTTCGCGCTGATTCGCCCAGGGTTCCATCCATGTTCTTAGGGATTCCGACCACAAACCCCACAACTTCATGGGCAACGGCAAGGGCTATGGCTTCTTCCAGAACCTGTCTCTGGTTCCGGTAAGCTATAGTATCAAGGGGGTGAGCG